>NZ_JAXCIS010000177.1:0-142201 GCF_034044025.1 Pseudomonas sp. SED1 | reverse complement strand
GGTTTATCTTAGGTTAAGCGCGCGGTTTGACGGTGCCGCAGTTGCTGCCCAACCACTGCGCGTGGGTGTCCAGGCTGCCCTTCTGCTGAATGCCGGTGGCATTGAAGGTACCGTTGACGGTGGTGGTGAATTCCTGCTGGCTCTGGAACGTCGCCACGCCGGTGCCCTGGGCTTTCGGGCAGCTGAAGCGGAATTTCCACTGGTTGCCGGTCTTGTCCGTCACTTCCTGCTTGCACCCGGATTGCGGGTCGGTCAGTGGGATGGAATCGGACGCCACCTGGGCCGGGGTCAGGCACACCTGCACGCCTTTGCCGGCCATGGTGATGCCTTGCTTCTCGAGCATGGCGCGTTGTTCCGGGGTCATCTGTTGCTTGAGCTGACCGAGGATCAGCGACAAGTCCGGCAGGTCCTGGTTATCGACCTTCATGTTGCTGGTGGTCAATTCCCACAAGCCCGGCGCCAACATCTGCGCTTGCGCCGCCACGGGCAGCGTTAAACCAACAACCATGGCCAAACCAAGCAGACGAGCATTCATCGGGTAACTCCTGGGCAATTGTCGGCGTTAGACGCCGCAAAAGCGCCAGTGTTGCACAGCAAATAAAATAGCGACATTCGTGGCCGAACATGGTCTGTTAGGCACTTGTTTGTCAGGAGTACCGTTGTCCATGGATTTCTTTGGCCCACACCTGCTCGCCTATTTCATTGCCACCCTGCATTTTCTGGGCACCCTCGCCGCCATCCATGCGGTGCTGACCGTCAGGACCGCCCAAGGCTCGATTGCCTGGGCCTTGTCGCTGATGTTCATCCCTTACCTGACGCTGATTCCCTACCTGATCTTTGGCCGCAGTACCTTCGACGCCTACATTCAGGCGCGTCGCCAGGCCAACCAGGAAATGCACAAGGCGATTACCGAGCTGAACTGGCGCCCTTGGGTCGAAGAGGCACTGGCCGCGCGTAATTCCCACGCTTACGCCTCGCTGCGGGCCATGCCGAAGCTGGGCCGCATGCCCTGCCTGGCGAACAATCAGGTGCGCTTGTTGATCAATGGCGAGGCTACCTTCAGCGCAATTTTCGAGGCGATCCGCTCGGCGAAGACCGCCGTGCTGTTCCAGTTCTTCATCATTCATGACGATGAACTCGGCCGCCAACTGCACGCCTTGCTCAAAGAAAAGGCCGCCGAAGGCGTCTCCATTTTCGTCCTGTATGACCGTATCGGCAGCCACGCCCTGCCCCACCGTTATGTGCAGTCGCTGCGAGACGCCGGGGTGCAGGTCAAGGCATTCGCCACGCGCAGTGGCTGGCTCAACCGCTTCCAGGTCAACTTCCGCAACCATCGCAAGATTGTGGTGGTCGACGGCATTACCGGGTTTGTCGGCGGGCATAACGTCGGCGATGAATACCTGGGCAAAAAGCCGCCCCTGGCACCGTGGCGTGACACCCATGTGCAAGTCAGCGGCCCGGTGGTGGCGTGCCTGCAGGAATCCTTTGCCGAGGACTGGTTCTGGGCCGCGCGGGAGTTGCCGCCGTTGCTGCTGCCGGATACCTACCCGGACGACGGCGTGCTCTGCCAATTGCTCGCCAGCGGCCCGGCGGATCCCTACGAGACCTGCTCGCTGTTTTTCGTCGAGGCGATTCATGCGGCGACCGAGCGGGTGTGGATCACCAGCCCGTATTTCATTCCCGACGAGGCGGTGTTTGCGGCATTGAGGTTGGCGGTACTGCGCGGGGTGGATGTGCGCCTGTTACTGCCGTCACGGCCGGATCACCGCATCGTCTACGCCGCTTCCAGCCTGTACGCGATCGAAGCCGTGCGCGCCGGGGTGCGGGTATTCCGCTATACACCGGGGTTCCTGCATCAGAAAGTGGTGTTGGTAGACAGTGAAATCAGCGCCATCGGCAGTGCGAATTTGGATAACCGTTCATTCCGGCTGAATTTCGAAGTGATGTTGCTGACCGTGGATGAGACCTTCGCCAGCCAGGTAGAGCACATGCTGCTGGATGACTTCGCCCAGGCCCATGAAATCAGCCAGGAAGAAAACCGCCAGACCCACCGCCTGCAACAGCTGGGCATGCGGGTCGCGCGGCTTATTTCCCCGATCCTGTAGGAGCGAGCTTGCTCGCGAAGAACGTTAACGATGACGCGTTCATTATGGATAAACGCGGCGCCCTCAAGTTTTTCGCGAGCAAGCTCGCTCCTACAGGTACAGCGGTTTACTGGTACAGATCATCCCGCGTCCACGGCAGCTCATGGCTACCATCGGCATGGGGTTTCACCGCCAGAATCTGATGCAGGTTGATCCAGCCCCGGGCAAACGCATAGGCACAGCCGGCAAGGTACAGGCGCCAGATGCGCAAGGCTTGCTCGGGCACCATCTTGCCCGCCGCCTCCAGGTTATCTTCCAGGCGCTCGCTCCAATGATCCAGCGTACGCGCGTAATGCAGGCGCAGGCTTTCGACGTCGACCACTTCCAGGCCCACGTCGCTGATCTCGGCTGTCATCATCGACAGGTGCGGCAACTCGCCAT
This sequence comes from Pseudomonas sp. SED1, assembly GCF_034044025.1. Classification (NCBI taxonomy): domain Bacteria; kingdom Pseudomonadati; phylum Pseudomonadota; class Gammaproteobacteria; order Pseudomonadales; family Pseudomonadaceae; genus Pseudomonas; species Pseudomonas sp. SED1. The sequence goes on along the minus strand of NZ_JAXCIS010000177.1, from coordinate 139,676 downwards.
TGGGAAAAACATAACGCTCAATAAAATCCCCGGCACCACGGCCTACGGGCCGGCCATCAATATGCTTGGCGGTAATCCCGTGGTTCATCACCAGGCCGCCCTCACGCACCGCGCCGTAGAGAATCTTGCAGTACTCCGCCAGGTTGGCGTGGCCGACGTGTTCAAACATGCCCACGCTCACCACCTTGTCGAACCGGCCATCCTGGGGCAAGTCGCGGTAGTCGAGCAGCGTCAACTCAACCTGGTCTTCCAGGCCTTCGGCTCTCACCCGTTCCTGGGCCAGTTCCAGTTGTTCCTTGCTCAGTGTGATGCCAAACACCTTGACCCCGAATTCCCGCGCGGCATACCGCGCCAGCCCGCCCCAACCGCAACCCACGTCGAGCAAATATTCCCCCGGCTGCAGCCGCAATTTGCGGCACAGGTGGCGGAATTTGTCTTGTTGGGCTTGATCGAGGGATTCGCTGCCGGTCTCGAAATACCCGCAGGAATAGGCCATGTCACGGTCCAGCCACAGCTGGTAGAACTCGTTGGACAAGTCGTAATGGTAGGAAATAGCGGCTGCGTCGGTGGCCTTGTCGTGGATCGAGCGCACCGGACGAGTGTCCTCGTCGTCATTCACCAGGGCATGACTCAACTCGTCCACGACCCTGATCACTTCGGAAATGGAGCCTTCCAGCTCCAGTTTGCCCTCGACGAAGGCTTCGCCCAGTGAATTGAGCGTCGGATGGCTGAGGGTTGAAACCATCATGGGGTCCTTGACCACAATGGTGACACTGGGATCCGGGCCCAGGTTGAATTCATGGCCGTCCCAGAGTCGAAGACGCAGCGGTAGCTGAAGATTCTGTAAGGCCGGTGGAAGTTGCGCGAGCATGAGTAGTCCCCCCTTGTTTCAGACGTCTGAAATGAGGGTAGACCATCCACGGAAAAATTAGCAGGCTATCGAATCAATAGCGCTTTTCTATGGTGCCCGCCGCTGGAGCAAACCGTCCTGGATCCACTGTTTCAGCCAGGTAACCGCTTGCAATGGCGCGCCCTCCTGGTAAGTGACTGCCAACTCGGCACACAGTTCGGAAAAACTCCAGCCACTGTTGACCATGCCTGTCAGCGCGCTGGTTTCAGCCGCTTCCAGGCTGCGGTACTGGCAAACATTTTGATGCCGCCAAATGAGGCAGACCTGCGCCAACGGCAAGGGCTCGCTGTCGGGAAAGTCCCACTCGCCCTTGCTGGCGCGCCAGATGCCCAGGCTGTTGAAGTCACACAGCACTTGCTGCACCGAGGGCGCCAGTTGCACCTGCAACCCGGGCCAGTCTTCGGGCGGCAGCGATGCCATGTCCTGCACTGTCAGAGGCTCGCCCTGCGGCGCATCAAAGGCCAGGGTGAAAGCCCATTCCAGCCGCGCCAATTCGGCCAACGGCAAACCTTGCCCGGCGTAATGCTCGACGATAAACCCGGGTAAACGCTCGCCAAACCAGCGCAGGCTGTAATGGGCCGAGGGGTAACGCCGGATATAGGCCGAACCCAGTTGCGCAAACGCCTCATCCCCCAGCCAATACCAGACAGCGCTGAAATCATCGCGCAGCACTTCCTGCAACCGGGCGTGATAGGCGTTGTGGTAAATCGCCAGGCCCGTGTCGACATCCAGGGTCGGGCCGCCGATCAAGGTGGCGCTGAAGCCGTTATCGACAGTGGACGTCTCGGCCAGCAAGTGCTGCTCAAACGCCAGTTGCCAATCGATCAGGCGCATAACGCTCTCCTGTCCAATGCGCTCGCGCCCAGTTCGCGGGCTTTGCTCAGTTCGTCGAGCAGTTCCTGGAACGGCGGGAAATGGTCATCGCGCTCCAGCAAGGTCGAGACCGGCCCAAGATGCTCCAGAGTCTGCTGATACAGCGCCCACACCGGATCGCATACCGGATGGTCGTGCGTGTCGATCACATAGTCGCCGTAATCCATGTGCCCGGCCAAATGCAGTTGGCGGATGCTTTCGGGCGGCAGGTTGCGGATAAACGTCCAGGCATCGAAGCCGTGGTTGCGTGAGCTGACGTACACATTGTTCACGTCCAGCAACAGCTGGCAGCCGGTGAGATGGGTCAGGGCGTTGAGAAACTCCCACTCGGTAAACTCATCTGCCTTGGAGCGTACATAGCTGGAGACGTTTTCCAGCACCAAGGGACGCTGCAACACATCCTGCACTTGCCGTACGCGACCGGCCACGTGGTACAGGCTTTCTTCGGTGTAAGGCAGCGGCAGCAGGTCATGCAACTGGTGCGCATTGCCACGGCTCCAGCACAAGTGATCGGAAATCCACGCCGGCTGGATGCGCTCGGAGAGCTGCTTGAGTTGTTTCAGGTAATCGATATCGAGGGCATGGGGCCCGCCGATGGACAGGGACACGCCATGCATCACCAGGGGATAACGCTCGGCTATCGCGTCCAGGTAGTACAAGGCCTTGCCGCCCTGCACCAGATAATTCTCGGAGATCACTTCGAACCAATCCACGGTCGGCGATTGTTCAAGGATCTGCTGGTAGTACTCGCTGCGTAAACCCAGGCCGTAACCCAGACTCGGAAGGGAAGCGGACATAAACACTCCTGGGGAAAGTGTCCGCAGCGGCGGGGGCCCGCTGCGGTTGCACTCGGTGGTCGGTTACTCGCCGACTTTGCCGCCTTTCTGATCGCACATCGCTTTGCTCATCGACAAGAAGCCCTGGCCTTTGCAAGAGCCCATGCCTTTGCACGCGTGGTCTTTGGTCTTGCAATCGTTCTGGCCTTTGCAAGCGTTGACGCCATAGCAATGGACCTGGGCGTCTGCTGCCTGCACCTGAGTGGCAACACCGGCAAACATGCCAGCAGCGGCGATAGCGAGGGCGGCACCAGCAGCAGCGGATTTGATGTTCATTGTGTATTCCTCATGATCGGTAGTGGAGTCGGTCTGAACGGATTGTTCAGTCTCGACATAGCACTAGAGTGAGGTCCCCCAATAGCGTTACAGCGAGACTGAAAAATTTATTCCTCAAGTTTCAATAACGGCTCCTGGAACCGCAACAGACGCCCCGCATTGCCCAGCACCAGCAGCGTACTGAGGTTGTGCAACACCGCCGCAATCATCGCTCCCGCCGCGCCCAACCAGCCGAATGCGGCGAACACCACGATCGCCAGCGTCCAGCCCAGGCCGATGATCACATTGACCTGCAGCGTGTGCCGGCACTGGCGACTCAAGCGCACACAGGTACCCAAGCGCCGCAGGTCGCTGCCGATCAGCACCACGTCCGCCGACGCCAGGGCGATATCCGCCCCGCCAGCGCCCATCGCCACACCGACCACGCCGGCCTTGAGCGCCAGGGAATCGTTGATCCCGTCGCCCACCACCATCGGCCGGAAACCGCTGCCGATTTCCCCCAGCACTCGGTTGAGCTTGTCTTCCGGCAAGGCCTGGGCTTCGACGTCGCTGATGCCCACTTCCAACGCCAGGCTGTCGGCCACGCTTTGGCGGTCGCCGGTCAGCAGCAGTTGGCGACCGAGGCCCAGTTCACGCAGCTCCTTCATGGCCTGGCGGGCTTCAGGTTTCACGCTGTCCGCCAGCAACAGCCAGGCGAGGAATTGCCCGTTCAACGCGAGCCCGGCAATCGGGCCGTCGTGATTGGGGACCGCCGTGGTCGCGATGCCCAATTGTTCAAACAATTCCGGCCGACCGAGGGCGGCTTCGCCCTGCCCGGTCTGCGCGACCACACCGAGGCCCTGGCGCTCGCGAATATCCGACAGCACCAGCATTTGTTCCTGAGTCGCCAGCCCCGCCAATGCCCGGCTGACCGGGTGGCTGCTGGCCGAGCCGAGGCTGGCCGCAAGGTTGAGCAGCACTTGCCGATCCGGTTCGCGGGTGTCGATGGACTGCAAACGCAGGGTGCCAAACGTCAGGGTGCCGGTCTTGTCGACCACCAGTGACGTCAGGTCCGCCAACTCTTCGAGAAACGCCGAGCTGCGAATCAGAATGCCGTGACGCGCCGCCACTGCAATGCCTGCAATCGCCGTGGCCGGCGCCGACAACACCAATGCACACGGGCACGCCGCCACCAACACCGCGAGCATCGCCTGGGCGTCATTGGTGACAAACCAGGTGACCGCCGCCAGCAACAACACCAGCACCATGTAGCTGCCGGCGTAGCGCTCCAGCAATCGAGTGATCGGCGGCTTGGAACGTTCGGCGCTCTGCATCAGCGCGATGACTTTGCCCAGGGTCGACTCATTGCCGGTGCGGGTCACTTCCAGGCGCAGCAAGCCGTCGAGGTTGATCGCGCCACCAAACACCTGCACGCCAACACTCGCTTCCAGCGGCACCGATTCGCCAGTGATCGGCGCAGTGTCCAGGCTGGCCTGGCCCGACAGCACCACGCCATCGGCGGGCACCCGGTCACCGGCACGCACTTCGACGATATCGCCGGTCTTCAGGATGCCGTTGTCGACTTCCAGAATGGTCCCGTCAACCTGCACCAGGCGCGCATGGCTGCGGGTCAGTTTGCCCAGGGCATGAATCGCTTCCTGGGAACCGATGACGCTGCGCTCTTCCAGCACATGGCCGAAGATCATGATGATCGGCAGCAGCGCGGCGGTCAGCAGGTCGCCGGTGGCCCAGGCGCCCAACATGGCCAGGGCGATCAATTGGTCGGTGATGCCATGCAGGCTCGGATAACGCAGGCTGTACCAGGCCGAGCGCATCACGGGCACGGCCACCAGCAACGAGGCGACGCCCAGCAGCAGTTGGCTGACGCCGGTCTGGTCCGGCGCCAGCCAGCGCCATACCAGGCCCAGGCTGAGCAAGCCCAAGGCGAGCATCGCCAGGGTCAGTTGCCGGGCGGCGCTGCGTTGTTCGGCCGATGAAAGCATCGGGGCGGCGTGGGCGGTCATTGTTCGGCTCCCTGAATGATCAGGCGGGAATCGTCTTTAGGGTCGACCGTAGTCACGGAACCGGCCTGGCCGAGAATCTTCGGCAGGCGCTCACGGTACAGGCGCAGCAACAGGCCGGGGTCTTTGACTTGGGCCAGGCTGGCGACGGTGGCAGTTTGCGCTTGGGCGTTGGCCAGGCGCTCGCTGGCCTGGGCGTGGGCTACTTGTACGGCGCGGTCGGCGTCCTGATTGGCGGTCTGGGTGAGTTTTTCAGCGTCTGTGCGGGCGTTGGCCACCGCCTTGTCGGCTTGCTGGCTGGCGGTCAGCACCGCGTTGAAAGCGTTGACCGCCGGGCCCGGCAGGCTTGATTGCACGTCGACACGGGTGACTTCGATGCCCAGGCCAAGGCCGGTGGACGTCAGGTCAGCCAGGCGTTGATTGATGCCTCGCACCAGATCACCACGCAGCCGTTCGCGGCGTTCGGCAGCCTGGTTGTCGGCGCCGATCAGCTCGGGGCGCGCCACCAGAATGGTGTCCAGGTCTCGCGCAGCGGTCAGCACCACGGCGCTACGGGTGACCAGTCGATCCAAGGCCGGCAGCACGTGATCGGCCTGCAACACAAACGCGTAGGGCTCGGTGACCTTATAGAAGACCCGCACATCCAGCTGCACCACGCCGGCATCACCGGTCAGCAGGTAACCGGAGCCGGCCAGGGCATCGCTCAGCGGCGTGGCAAAACTGGCCACGCGATCGGCTTGAGTGGCCGCATCGGAACGCAGCAGGTTTTCCACCCGGCGCTCGATCACTCGATCGGCGGCCGGCAACAGCACCACTTGTTCGAACGGACGCGGCCAGGCCAGCAGCAGCCCGGCATTCTGAATCCGGTCCAGCGCGCCGAAGTGCAACACCACGGCGCGGTTCTGCGGGTCGATCTGCCGCACGTTGGAAAATGCCCACGCCAGCGCGGCCAATACCGTCACCGCATACAGCGCCAGGAACGTCAGCCGTCCAGCCTGGATCCACGGGCTGTCGAGGCTTTCCCGCTCACTCATGGCTGGACATCCTTCGGCCCGTCCACCAATGCGCGGAACGGCGCGGCGTCGGTGCGCAGGATGATTTTGGTACCCGGCGTGACCACTGTGCCGAGGGTGTCGAGGGAGCGCAGCAGGTTGTACAACTGCGGATTGCCGGCGTAGGCACGGCCATAAATCTGCGCGGCTTCGACCCGGGATTGCGCTTCGATATCGGCGGCTTTCACCGTGGCGTCGGCCTGGACGATCCGCGCATCACGCTCGGCAGCCGAACGAATCTGCGCCGCTTCACGCTTGCCCACGGCGGTGCGTTCAGTGGCGATGGTCTCGCGCTCGGCACGCATGCGGTCGACAGTGGCGGCCAGGGTCACCGACGGCAAGGTCAGCCGTTCAACACCGACCTGCACCACGCGCACGCCATAGGTGGTGAGCAATTGTTGATCAATCTGCTGGCGCAGTTGCGCTTCAAAATCAGCGATCCGAACTTGGCTGGCATCGGTGTTCACCAGGTTGGCCAGGTCGAAACTGGCGGCGGTGGTTTCCAGCGCCGAGCCGACAAAGGTGCGAATCTGCCGCGCCGCTTCGTCCGGCTGGTTCTGCACCGCACGCATAAAGCGCTGCACGTTGTCGGGGTCGCCCTGCACCTGCCAGGCCACATAGGCCTGCACGATGATCCGCAGGCCATCGCGGGTGCCCACATCCTGCAAACCGCTGGAGGTGGTGCGCAGGCGCAGGTCCACCGGGATCGCCGCTTCGAACGGCGCCGGCCAGCGCCAGCCCAGGCCCGGTTCCAGCAATACCCGCGACGGGTTGCCGAAGCGGGTAATCACCGTGGCTTCACCGGAACGCACCTGCACCAGGCTCGCCGCGGCGACGGCGAACAGCACCAGCAACACCGCCCAGCCCATACGCCGCCAAGGGAACGGGCCGGCTTCCTGTTCATCACCGTGATGGTGATGATGGTGGCCGTGGTGGTGACCATGGCCTGCGTGATCATGAGAATGAGCGCTCAACAGATGAACTCCTTATTGAACGGCTTTACGCGGTACCGTGGGGTCGGCCGGTAAGGTAAAGGAACGCAGATCGATGGTCGGTGCGCCACTGGCGCCCAGGCGATGATCAAGAATGAGTAATTTGGCGTGGGCCAGGCCCTGGCTCAGTTGGCTCAGGTACTGCTCCAGCACGAAGGCCTGGCCCGCTTGCTGATAGGCCTTTTGTTCGGCGCTGAAACGCAGGTCCGCCGCCTGGGCGCCAGCACTGACTTCATGGGCCGTGGCCTGGGCCTGGTCGCGGGCGGTACTGGCTTGCAGCAATGCCTGGTTGGTCTGCTCGCTGGCAGCGCCGCGCTCCCGTGAAATCAGCGCCTGGGCGCCAATCTGCGCAGCTTGCACTGCGTGATAGGCGTTGGCCGCACCGGACGGCGGGTGAATGGCTTCCACCACGGTGGCGAGAATTTCCACGCCGCTGTCGAGTGTCTTCAGGTCCGCTTGCACTGCCTTGCCAATTTCATCAGCGAGGCTGTTGCGTTCTTCACCCAGCAATTCGTCGAGGGTTCGCGAGGCAAATTCGTGCACCAGGATGCGGCTGGCGGTGCTGCGGATGAGCGTGGGCACATCGGCACTGTTATAGGTGGCGGCGAGTGCGGCCTGGTCGGTCAGGCCGATGCGGTACACGAAGCGCACATCCATATTGACGATCTGGAAGCTCTGCTTGTCGCCGCTGCTGCTGGCGATGACCTGGGATTTGTCATTCACATGGCTCGCATCCCACAGGCGGTTGGCGATCAACGGTGCCGGGCCTTCGGCGGGGGCTACGTCGGGCGTAGCCGCTTCGCCAACGCTGGTGGCCAACTCATGGACCACGCCGTTTTCCACGTTCAGCACGCGGCCCAGCGGCCAGGGTAATCCGGCATGCAGGCCAGGCCCGAAGACTTCCACCGGCTTGCCAAAGCGTTCATAAATCCCACGACTTTGCAGGGCGACTTCATGCACGCCGGTCAGCAACCAACCTACGGCCAGCACCACCACCAGCACCGGCAGGAACGCCCGGCGCATGTAGGTAAAGGCCCAGATCTGTCGCAGGTCGATGCCGAAACGGTTGTGCAATTCGTGCTGCAAGGCGAGCAACGGTTGCGGCGGCCAGCGCAGCATCCCGGCGATAAAACTTTGCGCCATCAGGCGCGGTTCAAGGCGCTCCTGGCGCGGGCTGAACAGCGACAGCAAGCCTCTTAGCAGAAACTCCAGCGCCACCAGGATCGGCAACAGGCCAATCAACACGGCCAGGCGCAACGGCCACACGGATTCTTCACCGGCAAACAGCAGACAAATCGCACTGATCACCAGGCAGATAATCGCCACCCGGCTCAATTGCGCGAGTTGCGCGGCTTCCGGCCATTGGGCGGTGCTTTCCTGGGCCATGCGCCGTTCAAACACCAGCAAGCCGAACGCCAGTGCCAAGGCAATGGCCGCGCCGACACTGGCAGCCTGGCCCACCGCCGCAGCGGGCAAGGTCAGGCTCCAGAATTCCAGCACGCTGAACAGCGCCAGCAAGGACCAGCCGCACAGCCAGAACACCGGTGCGCCAATCTGCACCAGCAAGCCATTACCGACGCGACCGAACTGGCGGTTAAGCCAGCCAGGTTCTTCTTGTGGCAGTGGCTGTTCCATCAGCCGCGCAGCCGGCTCCTCCAGCGCCATAGCCCGCCAATCCGCGACCCACCAGGCCGACTGAATACCGGCCACCAGCACCAGCAACGCCGAGGCGCAGTTGATCAGCACCACCGGCCAGATCGACAGCGGGGCGAACAGCGCCACAAACAGAGCCAGCATCCAGCCGCCGACCGCCAGCACCGTCAGGCCAATGCCGGCCTGCCTTAGACGGCGGGCATGAAACAACCCTTGCTGAAACCGCGGCAACCCTTCGATGGCCACGTCATCAGCGTCTAAATCCACTCGCATCCCCAAACGCCCACCCAGAAACAATTAGTTACTCTATAACCCAAAGCGTGAAATTTTTGTTTGGTTTCACACAGATAGTGACGAAAGCCCCAGAAACAGGAGCCATCACTGGTTTCAGCCGTGATAAATCGGCACACTCCCCAGAGTTTTTCGCGGGCTTACGGACAAGGAAGCGTCACTCCCCATGATTTCGATCTATCAGCTTAAACCGCGTTTTCAGAACCTGCTGCGCCCGCTGGTGCAGCGCCTCTACGACAACGGCACCACCGCCAACCAGATCACCGTGCTGGCCGGGGTAGTTTCCCTGCTGGTGGGATTGCTGATTGCCGGCTTCGCCCAGCATGTGTGGCTATTTGCGCTGATCCCGCTGTGGATGATCCTGCGCATGGCCCTCAATGCCATCGACGGCATGCTCGCCCGGGAATTCGGCCAGCAGTCGCGACTCGGCGCCTACCTCAATGAACTGTGTGACGTGATCGCCGACAGCGCGCTGATCCTGCCGTTTGCGCTGATCCCCGAGGTCAGCCTGGCGCCGGTGTTGCTGGTGACGCTGCTGGCGGTGTTCAGCGAATACGCCGGCGTGCTCGGGCCGATGGTCGGGGCCTCGCGGCGCTACGACGGGCCCATGGGCAAGAGCGATCGGGCATTTGTGCTCGGTGTGCTGGCCACCGGCGTGGCGCTGGGCTGGCTCGGTGCCGGTTGGGTCGATGCGGTGATGTGGCTGGTCGCGGCCTTGTTGGCCTACACCTTGGTCAACCGCGTGCGCCAAGGCCTCAAAGAACAACAAACCTCCCCTTCTGCATAAGGATTTTGCGATGCGTGAACAGCAAGAGCACACCTTCAGCACCCATGACGGGGTGGAGCTTTTCTACCGTCATTGGCCCGCCTCCGCGCCCGCGGGCTTTGCACCCCGCAAGGCGATTTTGCTGTTCCATCGCGGCCACGAACACTCCGGGCGCATCGCCCACCTGGTGGACGAACTGAACCTGCCGGAGTTCGACTTCTTCGCCTGGGACGCCCGTGGCCACGGCCAATCCCCCGGCGCGCGCGGCGACAGCCCGAGCTTCGCCACCAGTGCGCGGGACGTGCAGACCTTCGTTGACCATATCGGCGGCGCCTACAGCATTGAGGAAGAAAACCTCGCGGTGATCGCCCAGAGCGTCGGCGCAGTGATCGCGGCCACTTGGGTGCACGACTACGCGCCGAAGATCCGCTCGTTGGTGCTCGCCTCGCCCGCGTTCAAGGTCAAGCTCTACGTGCCCTTCGCCCGGCCGGGCCTGGCGCTGATGCGCAAGTTTCGCGGCAATTTTTTCGTCAACAGTTACGTCAAGGCCAAGTTCCTGAGCCATGACCCGGAGCGCGTGGCGTCCTACGACAGCGATCCGCTGATCACCAAAGCCATTTCCGTAAATGTGCTGCTGGGCCTGTACGAAGCCGCCGACCGGGTTGTAGCCGATGCCCAGGCAATCCAGGTGCCGACCCAACTGCTGATCTCCGGCTCGGACTTTGTGGTGCACCGCAAACCCCAGCAGCAGTTTTTCGACCGCCTGGGCAGCCTGAAAAAAGAACTGCACATCCTCCCCGGCTTCTTCCACGACACCCTCGGTGAACGTGACCGCGCCGTGGCCTTGAGCAGCGCCCGGCGCTTTATCCTGCAGAACTTCGAACACCCGCTGGACCGCGCCTCCTTGCTGGATGCCGACAAGATCGGCCTGACCTGCGCCGAATCCGAATCCCTGGCCGCGCCGCTGCCACGCAACTCCCTGCGCGACCTCTACTGGCGCATGACCCGCGCCAGTATGGGCCTGGGCAGCAAACTGTCGGATGGCGTGAAGCTCGGTTTCGACACCGGCTTCGACTCCGGCAGCACCCTGGACTACGTGTACCGCAACACACCCACCGGCAAAGGCGGGCTGGGGCGGATGATCGACACCAATTACCTCAACTCCATCGGCTGGCGCGGTATTCGTCAGCGCAAGTTGAACGTGGAAGAGCTGCTGCGCCTGGCGATGGCCAAACTGCGGGACGAGCAGCGGGAAGTGCGCATCGTCGACATCGCCGCCGGGCATGGTCGGTACATCCTGGAAGCCTTGCAGGGCGTTTCGCCGTTGCCGGAATCGATCCTGTTGCGGGACTACAGCGACATCAACGTGCGCGACGGTGGCGCGCTGATTCGTGAAAAAGGCCTGGGAGACATCGCCCAGTTCGTCAAAGGCGATGCGTTTGACCGGGCGGACCTGGCAGCGCTGGAGCCCAAGCCGACGCTGGCGGTGGTGTCCGGGCTGTATGAACTGTTCGCGGATAACGCGATGGTCGGTGGTTCGCTCGCCGGTTTGGCCGAGGCCGTCGAGCCCGGTGGCTATTTGGTGTACACCGGCCAACCGTGGCACCCGCAACTGGAACTGATCGCCCGCGCCCTCACCAGCCACCGTCAGGGCCAGGCCTGGGTAATGCGCCGGCGCAGCCAGGCAGAGATGGACCAACTGGTGGAAGCCGCCGGTTTTCGCAAGATCACCCAGCGTGTGGATGAGTGGGGGATTTTCAGCGTGTCCCTGGCACAGCGAGTCTGACCCATGCGTGAACCGGGCCTGTTAAAACCAGCGGTGCTGTGGCTGCTGCTGTTGGCGCCGCTGTTTTTCAGCACCTACGGCTTTGCTACATGGGTCACCAGCCAGCGCAGCGACGTGGGCACGATGGTGTTCGGCTGGGAAACCCATATTCCGTTCTGGGCCTGGACCATCGTGCCCTACTGGTCGATCGACCTGCTCTACGGTTTTTCCCTGTTGCTGCCCAGCACCCGCCATGAGTTGAAGCAACACGCCTTGCGCCTGCTGACGGCCCAAGTGATTGCCGTCACCTGCTTCCTGATCTGGCCACTGCGCTTCACCTTCGAAAGGCCGGAACTGGACGGCGTGTTCGGCTGGCTGTTTGCGGTACTCGCCGGGTTCGACAAGCCGTTCAACCAGGCACCCTCGCTGCACATCGCCCTGCTGGTGGTGCTGTGGATAATGTACCAGCGGCATAGCCAGGGCCTTTGGCGTTGGCTGGTGCATGGCTGGTTTGCGTTGATCGGCCTTTCGGTACTGACCACTTATCAACATCACTTTATCGACTTACCCACAGGTGCCCTCGCCGGCTGGCTGTGCGTGTGGCTATGGCCACTGAAACATCCGAGCCCGCTGCTGAATGCCCACCTGACCCGGGACCGGCAGCGTTGGCGGCTGGGGTTGCGCTATGGCTTCGGGGCTTTGGTGTGTTTGATCCTCGCGTTTACCCTCGGTGGCGGTTGGTTGTGGCTGCTTTGGCCAGCGGTTTCCCTCGGGTTGCTTAAGGCGAATTACCTGGTGTTGGGTGTTTCGGGCTTTCAGAAGCGCACTGATGGACGACTCAGCCCGGCGGTGCGCTGGTTGTTGGCGCCTTATCTCATAGCCGCCTGGATCAATTCCCGCCTGTGGACACGTAAACATCCACAGCCCGATCAGGTTGTGGATAACGTTTGGCTCGGGCGTATTCCCACCGGCGGCGAACTGGGGTCATTTAAGGCCGTGGTCGATCTTTGCGCCGAGTTACCGATTAATCCACAGGGCCGCGCCTATTACAGCCTGCCGGTGCTCGACCTGACAGCGCCCACTCCTGCGCAATGCCTGGAAGCCGCTCAAGCTATTGAACGGTTGCGCCCAGCCGGCCCATTGCTAGTGTGCTGCGCCCTGGGTTACTCGCGCAGTGCCACCGCCGTGGCCGCATGGCTGCTCCACAGCGGGCGCGCACGTAACGTCGATGAGGCAGTGGCTATTATTCGTACAGCACGCCCACGTGTGGTCCTGCATCCCGCTCACCGTGAAGCCCTGGAGGGTTTAGCCCATGCCCGTTGATATGGAATTACAGGTCGTCGCCAGCCTGCTGCGCCGTGGCCGTTCCCTAGATCAGTTATCCACAGGCCTGACCTTGCTCGGCGTACTGTTCGGCCTGGCGCAACTGCTGATGGCCAGCATCACGCCGATCTGTCTGGTCCTCAGCCTGTGGATGATTGTGCTCGGGCTGCTGCAAAAATATTGGGCGCTGCGGGTGGCTTTCGACGCCGACTTGTTCGCCCTGCTGGCCCGCGATACCGAGCGCACGTCCGATTTCGACCAGGCGATGCAAACCCTCGGCCTGCAATCCGCCAAACGCGCGGGTCGGCCCTGGACCGAACGCCGTCGCGGCGCCCTGAAACTGTTGCGCAAGCAAGCCTACCTGCTGGCGGCGCAAGTGCTGCTGACCGTGGCCGTCATCCTGGCCAGCCCTTGGCTGCCCTTCGCCGGATAAGGAATCCTCATGTTCGAACCTGTGGTCGCCACCCTGATTACCTCCATGGCCCGTACCGTCACCGGCGCCCGCAGCCTGTGGCTTGGCTGCGCGCCCGTGCCGGTGCAACGCATCTACTACGCCAACCACAGCAGCCACGGCGATTTCGTGCTGCTGTGGGCATCGTTGCCGCAGAACCTGCGTAAATTCACGCGCCCGGTCGCCGGCAGCGACTACTGGAACCAAAGCGCCCTGCGCCGTTACATCATCAACCGAGTGTTCAACGGCGTACTGATCGACCGCGAGCGCAACGACCCTGTGGATAACCCCCTGCAACCGATGCTCCAGGCGCTGGAAAACGGCGACTCGCTGATCATCTTCCCCGAGGGCACGCGCAACCTGGAAGACGGCCTGTTGCCGTTCAAAAGCGGGCTGTATCACTTGGCCAAGAGTTATCCACAAGCCGAGTTGATCCCGGTGTGGATCGCCAACCTCAACCGGGTCATGCCCAAGGGCCGCGTGCTGCCGCTGCCCTTGCTGTGCACCACCAGCTTCGGCGCACCGCTGCAACTGGATGACGGCGAAGACAAGGCGCTGTTCCTCGCCCGCACCCGCGACGCCTTGCTCGCCCTCGCCCCGGAGCATTCCTGACATGGATAGCCAAACCCTGATGTTGTTCGGCGGGATCGGCGCGATCCTGGTGCTTGCCTCGCTGATCGGCCTGATCCTCAAACTGCGCACCCGTGGCACACCTAACGCGGTGATCGACAACCTCAACGCCCGCATCAACGCCTGGTGGGTGATGGTGGTGGTGATCGGCGTGGCCTTCTGGCTCGGCACCGGCGCGGTGATCCTGCTGTTCTACGCCGTGTCGTTCTATGCGCTGCGGGAATTCCTCACGCTGACGCCGACCCGTCGCAGTGATTACCCGGCGCTGGTGGCGGCTTTCTACCTGGCGCTGCCGCTGCAATACCTGCTGATCTACTTCGACTGGTACGGGCTGTTCTCGATCTTCATCCCGGTGTACGTGTTCCTGCTGCTGCCGATCCTTGCTTCATTGGGCGGTGACAGCACGCACTTCCTGGAACGGGCGTCGAAAGTGCAATGGGGGCTGATGATCGCGGTGTTCTGCGTGTCGTTCGTGCCGGCGTTGCTGACCCTGGACATCGTCGGCTACGAAGGCCGCAACCTGCTGCTGATCGCCTACCTGGTGATCGTGGTGCAGCTGTCGGACGTCTTGCAGTACGTGTGCGGCAAGCTGTTCGGCAAACACAAGATCGCGCCCAATTTGTCGCCGTCGAAAACGGTGGAAGGGTTTGTTGGCGGGATTTTGCTGTCGTCGCTGATCGGCGCAGCGCTGTGGTGGACCACACCGTTCAATCCCTGGCAGTCGTTCCTGATTGCGCTGCTGATCAACCTGCTGGGGTTTGCGGGCGGGATCGTGATGTCGGCAATCAAGCGCGATCGCGGCGTGAAAGATTGGGGGCACATGATCGAAGGCCACGGCGGGATGCTGGACCGGCTGGACTCGGTGTGTTTTGCCGCGCCGATTTTCTTTCATCTCGTACGCTACTGGTGGACTTGAAACCTCACTCCATGACCTTCTCCCCCGTAGCAGCTGTCGAGCTCCAGCGAGGCTGCGTCGGCCGCACCACCGACCTCAGACCCAGTCGCGCCCTACGCAGCTTCGCTAAAGCTCGACAGCTGCTACGAAGGGAACGATCTAGCCGGGAAGATGCCCCAACGGTAACGCCCCCGGCGTCTTCACCGTTTGAATCGCAAAGTTGCTGCGGATATCACTCACCCCCGGCAACTTCAACAAACTCCCGGTCAGGAACCGCTCATACCCGCGCAAATCCGGCACCACTACTTGCAGCAGGAAATCCGATTCCCCCGACACCAGAAACGCCGAAATCACCTGGGGCAACGCGGTCACTGCCAATCGAAACGCCTCTGCCTGTTCGTCGTTATGCCGCTCCACTTTGACCCCGACAAACACCGTCAGCCCCAACCCGACTTCATCCCGATCAAGACTTGCCTGGTAACCCCGAATCACCCCGGCCTCCTCCAACAACCGCACCCGGCGCAAACAGGGCGAGGCCGACAAGCCAATCTCATCCGCCAGTTGCACGTTGCTCAAGCGGCCGTCCCGTTGCAGGGCCTCAAGAATCTTGCGGTCAAACGCATCCAGTTTAAGATTTGGCATAAGTGAGGTGTTTCGCCCGGTAAAAGTGGCAGATTGTGCCAAGACTAGACGCCTTTCCGGTTGACTACGCAAGCACCTGCCCCGACCTTCACCTCTAAAATTGCCCTACGAATCACCTACCGCAAGGGGCAGGCACATGGCAGAACTCTGGTTGTTTTTAGTCGCGCTGGCGGTGGTGTACCTGTTGCCCGGCCCAGACATGATCCTGCTGCTGCAAACCGGCGCCCGCCAGGGCAAGGCGATGGCGCTGGCAACCGCAGCAGGTTTGGGGCTGGCGCGGGCCTGCCACGTGGCACTGGCCGGGATGGGCCTGGCGACGTTGTTCAAGGTCGCGCCCTGGACCTTCGATGTGGTGCGCCTGGGCGGTGCGGCGTATCTGCTGTGGATCGGCGTGCAATGTCTGCGCTCCAACCTGCTGCCCAACCTGAATACCGAGGACGGCCGGGCAGCGGCACATGCCTGGCGCGAAGCCTTTCAACGCGGCCTGTTGACCAACCTGCTCAACCCCAAGGCGCTGCTGTTCTGCTCCGTATTGCTGCCGCAGTTCATTGATCCACACGGCGCTTCGGTGACGGCGCAGTTCGCAACGTTGGGCACAATTCTGGTGGCCGTCGGCCTGGCATTCGACAGTTGCTACGGCCTGGCCGGCGCCAGAATCGGCCGCTGGCTGCAGCGCAGCCCGTCCGCCCAACGCCTGCAACAATGGCTGTTTGGCAGTCTTTTGATCGGTTTTGCGATACGCCTCACCTTCGTACAGCAAGCCTGAGCAAAACGACGTGTTTTGCCGTCATCTTTTGTATTAAAGAGACGTGTAAGATACGCGACACATTGCCAGGGATGCTCACCATGTTTGATTCGTTAAAAGCGACCAGCCGCCGTTTTTTCGTGGCCTTGATCTCAGTGGTGAGTGTTGTGTTCCGCGCCGTGCGATGGCTGGCGCGCAGCCTGTTCGGCCAGTGGCAACCGCCGCGTTGGCTGCAAGCCACCGGCAACGGCTTGGTCAACGTCGGCCATAAGGCCCGGGCGTATCCGCGCCAGGCCGCAGGTGGCGTTTTGGCCCTGGTGTTGCTGGTGGCCGCAGGCGTCTATGGCTGGCACTGGTATTCCCACCTGCCGCAACCCCATACCGTGGGCTATTCGCTGCACAAACCCAACCTGACGGATTACACCCAGCCGCAGCCGGTTGTGGATAACTTGCAGGTACGCTTCGCCGAATCCGTGGCACCGCTGGCAGCGATTGGCAAACCGGTCACCGAAGGCATCACGCTCAAGCCGACCATTGCGGGTACCTGGCGCTGGTCGGACGACCGCAGCCTGGTGTTCACCCCGGAAAAAGATTGGCCCGTCGATGCTCATTACTCCATCGACCTGGCCAAGAAGAACCTGTTGGCCGACGGCGTCCTGCTCAGCCAGTACACCAGCCAATTCTCCACCCAGCCGTTCCGCGCGACGTTGACGCAAAACGAGCTGTACCAAGACCCGAGCAACCCGACGCAGAAACAGCTGGTAGCGACCTTCCACTTTTCCCACCCGGTAGATGAAGACAGCGTACGCAAGCGCGCCTCGGTAACTCTCGGCAAAGGCCTGGCCTACCGCGACGCGCAACTGCCCAACCGTCCGGAAGTCACCTTCGACGAGCACAAGCTCAACGCTTTTGTGCGCTCCGCCGCCCTGGCCACTCCGCTGGAAAGCACCCCGGTCAGCGCCAAGCTCGATGAAGGCCTCAAGGCCCGTGACGGCGGCAACGCCAGCACTGCACCATTGGTGGCCGAAGTCACCGTGCCCGGCCGCTATCGCCTGACCTTTACCGGCGCCGAAGTCAGCTTTGTCGACAACGAGCGCGGCGAGCCCGAGCCGGTGTTGATGTTCAGCAGCTCCAGCGCGGTGGCCGACGAGACCATCGCCAACAAGGTGCAGGCCTGGATGCTGCCGGAAAAAGCCGAGGACGATACCCGCCCCTGGAACCTGCAAGACATCGACGACAAGCTGCTGGCCAGCAGCACCAAGGTCAAGCTGACCCACGTGCCGAGCGTCGAACCGCTGAATACCCTGCACGCCTTCAAGTTCAAGGCCCCGCCGGGCCGCGCCCTGTATGTGCGGGTACCGGCCAACCTGGAAGCCATCGGCGGCTACCTGGCGAAAAATCCGACAGCCTCCCTCGTGAGCATGCCGGCTTATCCGCGCACGCTGCAGTTCCTGTCCGACGGCGCCCTGCTTAGCCTTACCGGCGAAAAACGCCTGGGCTTCATGGCCCGTGGCGTGCCCGGCGCCCGTGTGGAAATCGCCCGCCTGCTGCCCAACCAGTTGCAACACCTGGTGGACCAGAGCAGCGGCAGCTTTGCCCGACCGAATTTTGCCAATGACTACTTCGACCGGATGGTGGAGCGTCAGAGCCTGGACATTCCGCTGTCGGCTGGCGACCCGTCAAAAACCGTCTACGACAACGTCGACCTGAGCAGCTACCTGACAGCCAACGGCGGCCGCCGAGGCATTTTCGTGCTCAAGCTGAGCCCGCAGGACGACCCGGCCGATCGCACCTTCGACTACTCGCGCAACACCACCAGCGACCTGCGTTTCATCGTGGTCACCGACTTGGGCATCATCGCCAAGCGCTCCAGCGATGGCAGCCATGATGTGTATGTGCAGTCCATCGGCAACGGCTCGCCGGTATCCGACGCCCAGGTCGATATCATCGGCCGCAACGGCTTGCCGGTCGCCAGCGGCCATACCGATGCCGAAGGCCACGCGCACTTTGCCAAGCTGGATGAACTGCGCCGTGAGAAAACGCCATTGATGTATGTGGTCAGTCGCGGCAACGACCAATCGTTCCTGCCGATTGCCCGTCAGTCCCAGCAGCTGGATTTGTCGCGCTTTGATGTAGGTGGCCTGGAAGAAGACGGTGCGATCAATCGTCTCAGCGCCTACCTGTTTACCGACCGCGGCCTGTACCGGCCCGGCGAGACCGCGCACCTGGGCATGATCGTGCGCAGCGGCGACTGGAAAGGCGCCCTGCAAGGCCTGCCGGTTGAGCTGCAGATCACCGACCCACGTGGTCTTGAGGTGATTCGCCAGCCATTGAAACTGTCGGCCAGCGGTTTTGAAACCTTCGACTTCCCAAGCAGCGAAGTGGCGCCATCTGGCGATTACACGGCGACCCTGCAACTGATCGGTGAGAAGCAGCGACGCACTGACCTGGGCAGCGTCAGCTTCAAGGTTCGCGATTTTGAACCGGACCGTATGAAGGTCAGCCTGAGCCTGCACGACACGCCGGTTCTGGGCTGGATCCCGCCGGACCAGGTGGTGGCCAAGGTCACCGCGATGCACTTGTTCGGCGCTCCGGCGGCGGGCCGTCGCGTCACGGCAAAAATGTCCCTGAGCCCGACGCTCGCAGCGTTTGATCGCTACCCGGATTACCGCTTCCGCCTGAATGACTCACTGGAAGAAGCCAGCTCCGAAGACCTGGCGGAAACCACCGTCGACGATAACGGCCAAGCGGTGCTGGACCTGAACCTGCAACGCTTCGCCAACAGCACCTACCGCCTGCAAGTGATGACCCAGGTCTACGAAGCCGAAGGCGGTCGCAACGTCGCCGCACAAAGCGCGTTGCTGGTGTCGGCAGCGCCGTACCTGGTGGGTGTGAAGAGCCAGGATTCGCTGTCCTTCGTCGCCAAGGACGCGCCGCGCCAGGTGCAATGGCTGGCCGTGGCGCCAGACCTCACGCCAGTCGCCGTGGACGGCCTGACCAGTGAAGTGGTCGAACACCGGTACGTCTCGGTGCTGGTGAAGCAATCCAACGGCACCTACAAATACGAGTCGCGCATCAAGAACATCAGCCAGCCGGCCTCGCCGGTGGTGGTGACCAAAGACGGCGCCAAGCAAACCCTGAACACCGGTACCCCGGGCGATTTCACCCTGCAACTCAAGGACGCCAACGGCAACCTGCTGAACCAGATCGACTACAGCGTCGCCGGCCGGGGCAACACCTCGCGCTCCCTGGAACGCAATGCCGAGCTGCAACTGCGCCTGGATAAACGCAGCTACGCCACCGGTGATGAGATCGCCATCAGCATTCGTGCGCCGTACACCGGTGCCGGGTTGATCACCATCGAGCGGGACAAGGTCTACACCCAGCAGTGGTTCAAGGCCGACAGCACCAACAGCGTGCAACATATCCGCGTTCCTGCGGGGCTTGAGGGCAATGCCTACGTCAATGTGCAGTTCGTGCGGGACATCGGCTCGTCCGAGGTTTACATGAGCCCGCTGTCCTACGGCGTGGTGCCGTTCAGCATCAACCTGGATGCGCGGCGCATGGCGCTGAAAGTCGAAGGCCCGGCGAAAATCGAGCCGGGGCAGACCCTGGATATCAAGGTCAACGCCGACCGCCCTGGCCGCGCAGTGGTCTACGCGGTGGACGAAGGCATTCTGCAAGTGGCGCGCTACCAGACGCCGGACCCGCTGGGCTTCTTCTTCCAGAAGCGTGCGCTGGAGGTTGGTACCAGTCAGATTCTTGACCTGATCCTGCCGGAATTCAGCCGCCTGCTCAGTGGGGCAGCGCCGGGTGGTGATACCGAAGGCGCCCTGGCCAACCACCTCAACCCCTTCAAGCGTAAACATCAGCCGCCTGTGGCCTGGTGGTCTGGCTTGGTGGACTTGCCAGCCGGTGAAACCGTGCTGCACTACCAGGTTCCGGACAGCTTCAACGGCAAGCTGCACCTGTTTGCAGTCGCGGTGGACAGCGACAGCGTGGGCGTCAGCGAGGCCAACACCGAAGTGCGCGGGCCGCTGGTGATCACGCCGAACGTGCCGGCTTTTGTCGCGCCGGGTGATGTGTTCAGCGTCAGCGCCGGGGTGTTCAGCAACCTGGACGCAGCGGCGGACGTGAAGTTTGAAGTGCAGACCAGCAATGGCCTGCAGGTGCAAGGCGACAAGGGCAGCACTCTGGCGCTGCAACCGCGCAAGGAAGGCGTCGCCGAATTCAAGATCAAGGTGGGTGAAAACCTCGGCTCGGCAGACTTGCGCTTCGTCGCGGTGCTGCCGGATGGCAAGCGGATCCAGGTGGCGGAAACCACGTCGATCCGGCCATTGAGCGAACATCGGGTGGCCCTGAGCCTGGGCCGTTTCGACAGCGCCAGCAAAGAGCTGAAACCGACCCGCGATCTGTTCGGGCAGTTGCGCGATGTGCAATTGGGCGTCGCCGCTTCGCCGCTGGTCTGGGCCAACGGCCTCAAGCATTACCTGGATGACTACGGCTACGCCTGCACCGAGCAATTGGTGTCCAAGGCCATGCCGGCGTTGATCTGGGGCGGTAACGCGCCGGAGGCCGAGCAGGCCTTCAGCGGCGCGGTGCGCATGCTGCGTCAGCGGCAGAACCAGGCCGGTGGTTTCGGCTTGTGGGCGGCCAACCCGGACGTGGCGCCGTACGCCAGCCTGTACGCTACCGACTTCCTGATCGAAGCCAGGGAGCGCGGGCTGCCGGTACCGGAAGACCTGTTGCAACGTTCCAACGCGTACCTCACCGATCTGGCCAACGGCCCGAGCGAAGGTCTGTCGGAACTGCGCAACCGCGCCTATGCCAGTTACCTCCTGAGCCGTCAGGGGATTCTGGTGAGTGGTGCCTTGAGCGATATCCGCGAACGCTACGAGAGCTACTTCAAGGACACCTGGCAGAACGACATTGGCGCCGCGTACCTCGCCGCCAGTTACAAGTTGCTCAAGCAGGATCGTCAGGCCGAGACACTGTTCCGCAAGGTGCCGTGGCTTTCCCTGTCGGATAAATGGAACAGCGACGGCCTGTATTACGACCCGCTGGTGCACGACGCAGAGCACCTGCATTTGCTCGCCCGTCACTTCCCGGAAATGCTCGACGATGTGCCGGCAAGCCTGCTGGATAAACTCGGCAAGCGCCTCAACGAGCAACGCTACAACTCGCTGTCGGCGGCACTGTTGCTGCGGGCCCTGGACAACTATGGCCAGCGCGCGCAAAGCGACATGACCCTCAAGGCAACCGCATGGCTCAGCGACAAGCAGCAACAGTTGTTGCAGATGGCCGGCCAGCCGCCACGTGCGGCGGTGCCTGCCGGTACGCAAAAACTGCAGATGGAAAAGTCCGACGGCCCGGCGGCGTTCTACATGCTGAGCGAAGCCGGCTATGACAAAGGCGCCAACCTCAAGCCGATCAACAGCGGCCTGGAAATCATCCACGAATACCTCGACCTCAAAGGCAACCCAGTCAGCAAGGTCACGGTAGGTGATGAGTTCCTGGTGCGCCTGCGCTTGCGGGCCACTGACCGTGATCAGGTGCAACAAGTGGCCGTGGTCGACTTGCTGCCGGGTGGTGTCGAGCCTGTGTATAACTTGCCGCCGGAGCCGGAAGCGGCCAGCAGCGAGGAAAGCGAAGGCGACGATTCGGAGTACGTTGAAACCAGCGAAGACACCGAGGAAGCCGACGCCTGGCAAGCGCCGATCGGCGAGACCGACCTGAGCAACTGGCAGCCGGACTACGTCGACGTGCGTGATGACCGAGTGGTGTTGTACGGCACCGCGCTGCGGGATGTAGGCACCTTCGTGTACCGCGTGCGCGCCACCAGCGCCGGTACCTTCAATACGCCACCGGCCTACGCCGAGGGCATGTACGAAACCACCCTGCAAGGACGCGGCAAAGTAGGCCAGCTTGAAATTACCAAGCCTTAAAAGCCTGACGCCGCTGCTGGCAGCGGCGTTGATTCTGACGGGGCTACGGTTGTGGCCCCACGCGCCGCTGGAACAGGCAGCCACCTCCTCACGGGTGGTGCTGGCCGATGACGGTTCGCTGCTGCGCATGACCCTGGCGGCTGACGGGCAATATCGCCTGTGGCTACCCCTGGAACGGATTTCTCCGTCACTGGTGGAGGCGTTGCTGCTCAAGGAAGACCGCAATTTCTACTGGC
Source organism: Pseudomonas sp. SED1 (assembly GCF_034044025.1). NCBI lineage: Bacteria > Pseudomonadati > Pseudomonadota > Gammaproteobacteria > Pseudomonadales > Pseudomonadaceae > Pseudomonas > Pseudomonas sp. SED1. The sequence continues at coordinate 117,395 of NZ_JAXCIS010000177.1, read as the reverse complement.
ACCCAGGGATCAATCCCCCGGCGTTGCTGCGGGCGGCCATGGCCACCTATAGCGGCGGCCAGCGCCAGGGCGGCTCGACCCTGAGCATGCAGTTGGCCAGGCGCCTGTGGGATCTCAATACCCGCCAGGTGCCCGGCAAGCTGCAGCAAATGGCCTTGGCGTTGTGGCTGGAGGCGCGTTACAGCAAGCACGACATTCTCGAGGCCTACCTCAACCTGGCGCCCATGGGCGGCAATATCGAAGGTGCCGAGGCGGCCAGCCGGATTTATTTCGGCAAGTCAGCGGCGCAATTGTCCTTGTCTGAAGCGCTGGCGCTGGCAGTGATTCCGCAGCAGCCTGGCCGCCGCGCGCGCTTCGGGCCATCGCTGCAAACTGCTCGGCAACGGCTGATGGCCGACTGGCGGGAAACGTATCCACAAGACCCGCGTAACGACAGCTTGCTGGACCTGCCGCTGGAAGCCCGCAACCGCCAGCAGATCCCGTTTCTGGCACCGCACTTGAGCGAACAATTGCTGGCATCGCAAACCGGCACTGAGCTGAACAGCACCCTCAATCTGCCGCTGCAACAATTGCTGGAACGCCTGATCACCGGCTTCATCGCCGAGCGCCGCAGCAGCGGTGTGGAAAACGCCACGGCGATCCTGATCGACAGCCGCGACCAGAGCGTAAAAGCCCTGGTGGGCTCGGCGGATTACTTATCCACAGGCATCCACGGCCAGGTCAACGGCGTATTGTCGCGGCGCTCGCCCGGCTCTACGCTCAAGCCATTCCTGTATGGGCTGGCGTTGGACCAAGGGGTGATCCACCCCATGAGCATCCTCAAGGATATGCCGAGTAACTTCGGCTACTTCCAGCCGGAAAATTTCGACGGCAGTTTTGTCGGACCGGTGACAGCCCGCGATGCGCTTATCCGCAGCCGCAACATCCCGGCCGTGTGGCTCGCCAGCCAAACCCGCTCGCCGTCACTCTACGGCTTGCTGCAACGGGCCGGGATCAAGGGCCTGCGGGGCGAAAGCCATTACGGCTTGGCGCTGGCCCTGGGCGGCGGCGAGATGACGCCCGAGGAGCTGGCGCGGCTGTACGTGATGCTCGCAGGTGATGGGCATTTGCGACCCTTGCGCTATTTGCAGGAGCAACCGCAAACCACCGGCGCCCAGCTACTCACACCGCAGGCCGCGTTTATGGTTCGCGACATGTTGCGGCGCAACCCGCGCCCGGACGGGCTGCCGGGACGCCATTGGCGCACGGCCTGGAAGACCGGCACCTCATGGGGCTTTCACGATGCGTGGAGCGCCGGCCTCGTAGGCCCGTATGTGCTGGTGGTGTGGGTCGGTAACTTCGACGGTCGTCCGAATCCGGAATTTATCGGCGCGAAAACCGCGGCACCGCTGTTCTTCCGCATCGCCGACGCCCTGCCCCTGGCCTTGCCCAACGTGGTGATCAAACCCGACAAGCCGCCCGCCGGGCTGATCCGCATCGACGTCTGCGCGGCCTCCGGCGAGTTGCCCAACCGCTGGTGCCCACGTACCCGCAAGACCTGGTACATCCCCGGCGTGTCACCGATTCGCGTGTCCAACCTGCACCGCCCGGTGCTGATCGACACCCGCACCGGCAAGGCCGCGTGCCCGCCGTTCGACCCGCAATACACCCGTGAAGAAGTCTTCGAATTCTGGCCCAGCGATGTGCAGCGGCTGTTCCGAGCCGCCGGCCTGCCCCGGCGCACGCCGCCCAATGTGCAGAAAAGTTGCCAACCCAATCGCATCGGCGACCAGAGCGAGGCGCCGCAGATTCGCTCGCCGCTGACTCAGGTCAGTTATCACCTGCGCCTGTCACAGCCCCAGGAAAGCATTCCGCTGAACGCCAACGCGGCCAGTGATGCACTGACGCTGTATTGGTTTGCCGACCAGACCCTGATCGGCCAGGGCCCGCCGCAAACCACGCTGAACTGGCGGCCGGGTAAATCGGGGGAGTATCGGTTGCGTGTCACTGATGATCAGGGCCGCAGCGCCAGCCGGGGACTGAAGGTGGAGTTTGTGCCCTGATCAGGGATCTTCGTCGCCTAAAACGGCGGTGTCTGCATCTTTTGCGAAATGCTTGTACGCCATCCCCAGCTTGCGTTGCTCAAAGATCGAAAACACCAGGGTGCCCAGCAGAATCATCATCCACACCAGGAACACCTTCATGGTGTCCACCTGAGCCACCACCAGCAGCAACGTCACTACGCCGCCAATCACCATGCCCAAGCCCATCCAGGCGCCCAGCACACGGCCCACCGCCAGGCGCATGCCCTTGGGCAGCAACAGCCGCAGTGCGAGCAACACCACAAACATTGTCAGCAAGAAGCCAAAAGCCGCCATGAAGGGAATCACGAAACCATTGTCACGGTACAACCAGGCCAGAAAACGATAGGCCGGATTCAGCTCCGCCATTTGCTGGTAGGTGGCGGGGCCGGGCAAATGCAGTTGGGCAAAATGTTCCGGGGTCATGGCCATGATGCCAACACCGATCAAGCCCACCACCACCGCGTAGAAACCACCGGCGCGCCACAGCGGCGCCAGCACACGGCGGTTCTCCACATCCTTGGTTTCAGCCAGGCCGAACACCGCATCACGTTGCCGGCCCTGGGCAATCACCGTCTTGCCCTCACGTTCGCAGGCGTCGCCAATCAGCATCACCTGCATATCCTGGGTGAGGAGCAGTTCGCCCTGGCGGCGGGAGCTGCTGATCCACTCATGGTCGCCAGGGCGCTTCTTGCCGAACAGGTCGATGCCTTCGGCAATCACCGTCACTTCCCCGGTGGCGTCCTGCAGGCGGAAGTCGTTGCAGCGAGCCTCGGCTGAGACCTGGCTCCAGCTCCAGTCGCCGTCCTTGTCTTTGGTGCCTTCTTCGATGATCCACACATAACCCGCACAAGGCTTGCCATTGACCGGGGAGATCAGCGGTGCGTCGACGATCACCTTGCCGTTCACTTCAACCAGGCCCATGGCCAATGAGCGTATCTGGCTGGTGGCCAGGCGTTGTTCGGTGCGATAGAAGTTGGGGCCGAAGCTGGCCAGCAAGCCAATCAAAATGCAGACGGGGAAAAACAGCGCAACCAGGATCGTCGGGGCGTAAACCATCAGGCCGATGAAGCCGGCGAGAAAGATCAGCGCCACTAGGGTTTTCCACGCCGGCTTTTTCGCGACAACACCCGCCTGAGTCGTTTTCATGCTCCCGGCACCTCAAGCTTCACGCCTTCGTAGCGGGTTTCTTCGGCACTGATGGCCAGCAGCGGGATGCGCTGGTAGCCGAGCATTTTTGCGAAGAACAGATCAGGGAAAATCGCGATGGCGATGTTGTAGAGGTTGACCGACTCATTGAAGAACTCGCGGCGGTCGGCGATACGTTCTTCCACCGCCGAAATCGCCTGCTGCAACTCCACCATGTTGGGGCCGGAGATCAGCGTCGGATAATTCTCGGCCACCGCAATCACCGACTTGAGTGCCGTATTGAGCTGGTTGGAGGCATCGACCTTATCGGTGAGGCTGCTGGCGTTGAGGTACGCGGTACGGGCGTCGCTGAGGCGGGTGAACAGCGCGTTCTCATGGTTCATGGCGGCTTGCACCACGCGCATCAGGTCGGGAATCTGGTCCGCCCGTTGCTTGAGCAGCACGTCGATGTTGGCGAAGGCTTTATCCACATCGTTGCGGCGCATCACCAGGCCGTTGTAGACCCCCACCAGCCAGCCGACCAGGCCGACGACAATAATCAGCACGACGATACCGGCGATCAGCAGTTCGATGTTCATGGTGACGGCATTCCCTGGCTAGTTATCCACAGGGCGCATTCTAGGGGTAAAGCGGGGGAATACTCCCGGAATTAGTCCACAGAAACGGCAAGAGCCGATGTTCGGTAGCCTGAAAAAGCAAAACCCCCGAAGAACGGGGGTTGGGTACCAACAACATAATTTGACACAAACCCTCGCGTAAATCGGGGCCTGTAGGATGATTCGGGGTAAAGACAACAGCAACATAGATTGACACAGATGGGCTGTGCTTCAAATACAGGGCCCGGCTGCTCACAACATAGTTTGACAACAGCTAGAGTAAGCAATCATGAAGGGTGGCTTTTGAGAATTAAAACTGTCGCGTGTGAATTATAACCATCGCAGGTGCCGCTTGATCTCGGTTGGCACCTCACGTGACCCAGCTGGAATCAGACTTAGCTCGTTCAACGAGTTTCCCTGGCGGTATTAGAAGAGATGCAACACACCAACGCGGGCTCAGGTGCTGCTTGGCCGAAACAGCGAGGACAACGTCTGCTCGCGGATCCCCGAATCAGGTTGCCGGACGAGCCTGGCAGCGCGGATTGGCTGAACTATATCGCTGAATGTCTCAGAGTGAGCCATGGCTACGTAAAGGCCGATGTTGGTGAGTTGGCCGTGAGCTGTACCGCTGTACTTTTGGTATCAAGCGACTGGTGGTATTGCTGTTGAAGCTGGCCTATGTGGAGTGTCGCAACTGGCGCTGAGCAGTCGCAAAAAACATAAGCACAAGGACTTGCAATGCCCGTTCGATCTACGTGCTGCAATGAAGACAAATGTCGTGAATTTCACTCGTGCTGATCGTCACAAACGTGTCATTGCTACGGTCTTTCACTCCTCGTTGCCCGCAAAAGAGCGAGCAGCGGTCAAAGATATCGAGGCTCTCGGCATGGACGCACCTCAGGCAGTCAAGCCGTGTCGTCGGGCTCCAGTCACGAATCTGACCGATGAGGAAAAAGAGAATGTTTTCCTTGAGTATATGGATAACGTGCACCTCCCAAGCCCAAAAAGCCGAAGTGACCACGCAGAGCATGTAGCGGAGAAGTAAAAGATCTACCGCCTACCTAAGAGTTAGTCGAAGAATCGCTTAATTTTTCTTTGACTCTGTCTTGTAGGTTTTACGCATCTCAGATCGGATTTCTTTTATGGCTCCGATCAGCGGAGCGAAATAAAGTCGTGGAGCGTTCTTGGCGATTTGGCGAAGCTCTGCGGCTAATGTGGATTTCATGTTCGGAGACTCAAAGGTTAGCATTTTTATATCTAGTCCCTTTTAGGTGGACTTTCAAGGGGCCGCGGCAGGGACGGTGCCGGCAGCTGGCTACGACAGTGGATTAAAATGAAATGCCTTCAGACACCTGAATCAGCATTTCTTCGACTAGATGTGTGCCGTGAGATGTAGTGACCATTGCCGATGGGCTTTTTCCCAAAAAACGGGCTTTGGGTTTGGAAAGCCATTGTTTGGCTTTCCCTTCGTCCCCGAACATGATCTCGGCCATGGCGGTGATGTGTGCGAACCGGAACAGGCGATCGCTCTCATCCAACGTTAAAAGCTGATTGCCTGCCAATTTTGTTTTGAGCGTTTTGGGGTGAATGATTCTGTCGCGTTCTTGCGGACTTATGGTTCCATTAGCACACAGCAACGTAATCAGGCCGGCCGAAAAGCCAGCTACTATCATGTCGTGAATGTCTTGATCCGATGCGTTGGAAGAGATATGGAGATACGCCTCCAAACGCTTGCGGTAAGCATGATAGGCATCATCACGCAGGACTCCAGCAAACATGGGCCGCACTGATGTTGCGTTGTGCACGGGCGTCAGCACTGCTGTGCCATTCGCTACCGTTAGCTCCAGGTCGTCCCCAACACCTAACCCCATTTGGTCAAGCAACTCTTGAGGCAGATCAATGATGATGTCGCCAGAACCGTCCTCAGTTTTCAGGCATTTGACTATCCAACGCTCAGTTTCACTCATGATCGTCCGGCCCTCATCCGCCCTCAGAGAATGACACACATCATTATGCTTGGGCGCAGAGCTGACCAAAGGAACGCGCAATCCGCTGTAGACAGGCACTGCCGCTGCTCGAACGCTGGATAGCGAGTGAAACAGCAAAAAATGGGTCAATGGCTTTACCTGCCTTTCCACCTTCACATGGTTAAAAGCCTGAGCGTGATCAGGTAACTATACGAAAAGGATATGACATGCACCCTGATGAGCTTTATGTTTCCGTCGACGTCGAGACTTCTGGGCCTATACCAGGCGAATACAGTCTGCTTTCCATTGGAGCTTGTCTTGTAGCCCAACCTGAAACGTCCATCTATCTTGAACTACGACCTGACAGTCCAAAACACGATCCCGAAGCACTGGCAGTATCGGGGCTGAGTCTGGAGAAGCTGGAGCGCGAGGGCCTTGCTCCGCAACAGGCAATGCTGACATTTGATCAGTGGCTGAAATCGTCCTGCCAAACGGGGCAAAAGGTCATTTTCGTAGGACTCAATGCACCGTTTGACTGGTCATTCGTCAATTACTACTTCCACAAATACTTGGAAACCAACCCCTTTGGTTTTACCGCTATCGACATGAAGGCCTACTTCATGGGCGCTGTAGGTTGCAGCTGGCAGGAAACAAAATCATCCAAAATGACCGCTGCGCTGAAGCCACTCAGCGAACCGAACCATAACGCATTGGATGATGCCCGCTTTCAGGCAGAGCTTTTCGCCCTAATGCTAGCGGGTAAAGGTAAACGCTGACCTGCCTCCCACCGCACGGACTTGAAGCTCATCTGACCCAGGTTGCCTCAACATATCTGCCGTCCCTGAACGACCACGCCTTGATACCTTCTGGTTTTTCGGACTTGCCGACGATAACGGCTATTGGGTGCGGCAGATCCTGCGTGTAACGTGCAGCAAATCTGGAGAAACTTTCGATGTCTGCCGGAGAGATCACCGGAACGGATTGGGGATGCGTATGCCAATAGCCCACCAGACGTAAGCCTTGTTCGTTGGCAGCCTGAATCTCCTGACGGCACCGCTCCGCATCCAACTCTAGCCAAGACCAGCCTGACCGATCGGCGCGATCAGGCAACGTGGCCAAGGCCAGCCGCAACCCTTTCGGATCAACCGGGTTGACGAATAACTGTCCCCCTCGCTCCACGCCAAAAAGGCCCTGCCGATGACTATCCAAGATGTCCGCGACAGCTTGGGACACCAACAGCTCGGAATTCACCTCCGGCCATCGCCAGCGCCATGCGATATCCGTCATACCGTTTCGTCCTTATCTTCCGGCCATCCGCGCTCGAGTAGGATTTGCTGCGCCCCCTCTGGCAGTTTGGGCCCATGGTATTGGCCTCCTAGGCTCAGCACATCTTCAGGCCTGTAAATGCTGCTGACCCAAGATGCAGTGGCGATGTTGCCCGTCAATGCGCGTAAGGCCGTGTGCGACACCATAGAGGCGATATTGGTCATTCCCAGCGAGCCGCCTGGGATAAAGCTCTCGCCACACGCGGGCAGTGGAACAACACCGCCTCCCGGCCACTCTGTAAATCTATGCAGAAAATCGCCGACGTCCGTGAACAACTGACGGCCATCAAAGGTGCCGGCTGGTGCGAATAGAGCATGGCCTACCTGGGTATACGGTTCGCTCCAGGCTTGCAAAAGCCCCCAAGGAGCGCCGCTGGATTTAGCTCGCCATACAGTGACCTCCGACTGCCAGTCTGCTGTCGTGATCACCACCAGATCTGCGTTATCGAACACTTCTGGTTTGCTGCTCATCACTACTTCGGCAAAAGTCGAATAAGCGGTGCATTCTGTCGTCGGAAGATCTAACAGAATCTTGTCCCTCAACGCTGAGGCTTTCAGTCTCCCTAGGCTATCCGCTCCCAGAACGTGCCTCCCCAGATTGGCTGACACCAAAGTGTCAGGATCGATGAGGGTAAGGTGGCCGACACCGGATCGTGCCAATTGTATTGCCACCGCACTGCCTAATGAGCCAACGCCAACACAAACGACTCGAGCATTTTCAAGGTGCTGTGCAGTGCCGCTTATATCGCGGGACAGGATGGACGCTCGATCAAGCACGTCCAGGGCAGTTGCTCGGACGAGCGCCGGAGTATCTGCATTTGCGATAGCTGGCCGGCGGCGCGCTGTACGCAAGCCAAACTTTGCTCCCCGCTCCTGCTGTACGCCGAGCGAGCGCACATTGAGGCAATATGTTGGAGCATCTGCCCCTCCTGGAAGCTCCAGAACAATCCATCGACTCGCCAACGTTCCATGCAGCTCAAACCATGCCAGCAATTGCTCGGCATCGTCTGGTTGAAGGTGTGGCTTTAGCCACAGCAATAAATCTTCTGGATCCGGGGTGCGGATATCCGGATAAGTCTGAAGCTTGACGTAAAAACCGGGAGTTTCGGCCGCGCGAATGACAGCAGAGCGCCCGACAACCCGTCGGTAATGCCCTTTGAGTGCAGCTACATTCGATGCTAACCAAACCGTTTCCTGACCGGATGGCACAGCTCGGCGCGGATCGCTGACCGCAAACAACTGCGAGGCAGCCTGAGGTCGATCCAACAGTAAGAGGTTCTGGAATGACTGACCGTGCTGAAACGACCAGTAGGTAGTGATCTCATTCTGAAATTCGATATCGCGCGTTGCCTGGTTTGATCCCATCTTGGACAACGAAACGATCTGGGCCAAGCGAGCAAGGCTGTCCTCCACCACGACCTCCGGGGAACCCATGATGGGGCGTTCCTGAAAGCCATGAAGGCAAAGCCCCGACTTGGTGGCATGCGGCCAAACCAGCCATGGAGAGGGTTCGACGTTCAGCCGCAAGAGTCCACGGGGAAAGTTGGAGGGGAAACCGATACGCAGTCGCCGCTCCTGCCCCGTGTAATCGATGGGCAAGGGGAAGTGAAAGCACGCCGCTTCGTCAGCCCGCATGGGTGCGGGCTGGAGCAATGCATCGGCAGCATCCTGACCTAGGGTGTTTCGCAGTGCGGCAATTCCGCGCTGCAATGGCGTCTTAATAGGATCAGCCAAGGCGTCCAACTGGCTTTACGCTCGACTGAGAGGTTCCGCCACCGCTGGCCCCTCCGAAGAGCGAACCCATCGAAGCAGTGTTTCGAGTAGTGCCATCCGGTCGACCGGGCATCGTCCAATTCGCAGGGATTTCATTGTTCACTGCTGTGATGAACGCCGGCGCAATACCGAAGTTCTTTTTCACTGCCTCGGCAAAAGAATCATTGGATTCAAAACTTTCCAAACCTAATGACACAGATGCACTGGCGTCCGCATGCCACTTGGCGAATGCCTGACGGTAGCCTTGCCCCTCGCCCGGTCGATTCCACTTCTCTGCAAAGTTTTCGCCGTTATCGGCAGGGTTGCAGACATAGCAGTCGCTACCTCTATGCGCGATGTGCTGCGGCATTCTGCGAACGATTTCCAAAATTGCATCGAGCGGTGCCAGAGGCTTCGACTGCGACTCCTTTACGACATCCAGGTATGCGTGCGTGGCTAGGGTGGTGATGACCGCAGATATTGGGCGAGTATCAGCGCTCCTTGTCTTGATGGCCCATTCATCGCGATGCCGCTTGAGCAGCTTAATGGTCGCACGCAGGGGATCTTGATCGATGTAATCCTGATAATGCGGCAAAGGATCTTGTGTCGCGGCATCAAGCATCCGCTGGCTTTTGGCAACTACCAAGCTTTCCAGAGAGATTTTTTGGGCAGAAGCAACCTGCAACCAATTCGAGTAAGGGATAGGGCTGCTTGCTTTCCACCCTGTGACCCGATCCGGAACCTCCAGCTTACCTTCGCCGTTTGCTTCGCCATTTCCGTTGATCGCGCGGGCAGGCGTGACATCGATGTGGAAACCTGGATTTTCGTCGGCATAAACGATCCGGATGCCACGACGTAATTGCTTAACTTCTTCTTGAACGCGGGAGCCTTCCCTAAAACGCTGCTCAATCGCTTCTAGAACTTCCTTTGCACCAGCGCCCTGAGCGTGGGGAAGCCAAATAATCGCGTCCGCATCAATGGTGTCCAGATCCGCAGGCGCGCCGGGGATTGGCTTGATAGTCGTTTTTAGCCGCATCGAGCCTTGAACGAAGATATGGGCTTCAGCGAGCAGCGGGTTGTCGGAAGCCGAGAGAATTTTTTCCAGTTGGGAGTAGCGGTCATTGATTTTTTCGTACTGCGCTTCCGACAGCGAGATTTCCCGCGCGGCGCGAAGCAGAAAATATTCCCAACTGCTGCGCTTGGTCTGTTCGTTGCTCAAAAGCATTTACCTAGCCTCCTGGGCCACCGAGCCCAATTGCAGTGTTTGCGTAAACCGATCTTGGTTTTCTTTGTCCCGATCGAAGATCAGGTACGTATGTTGATGCTGTGTTGTGAGCAACGCACCAAACTCGATGGCCAATGCCGCAGGAATGGCGGCGAAGACGTGGATAGGGTCAGGAGTCAGAGCCTCAAGCTGGCTCAGTCGTATTTGAAGTGCGTCGCGAAAGGCATGAATCACCCGACGGTTTTGTACCATCGCATAGCTTGGTTCTGGGATCGACAGCTCTGCAATACGTGCATCGGGCAGAGCGTCGGTCACGTCGCGAACTGGAACCTGCGCAGAAATGGAGAGCACCAGCGCCAGTGGCCCGTCGCCGTCGGGGGGAGGTGTAAACAAAAAAGCGGGCGGCTCAGCGGACTGATCGGGCCAGCGCAAGAGATGCTCGCGGTGAAAGGAGAAGATCAAGCGCTTTGAACGGTCGCCGATACTCTGGCCCAACATCATCAAAGCCGGGATGTCGGCCAAGCCGACTACTGCTAGCGCAGGCGAGTCGCCATAAGTGCCGCCGCGACGCTTGAGTTGCTGCTCCAGCTCATACTGGACGCTGTCTTTGACGTTCTGCCAATAGGTAGTGTCCCTGCCACGTGGTCCGGGCGCAGCGAAGGCGATTTTGATGCCTTGATCGAAGGCGGTTAATCCCTCGGCGGACATCGCAGTCAACAGATCGCGAACGGGGATATCGTTGATCGTCTGAAAATGCTGACTCTGGACGATGAGAGGAATGGCTCTGCCACCATCGGGGGTCGTTGCGGCGAGTCGGATGCGTTCGAGGTACGCTTGGTGCAAACCGCTCAGATCATTTTCAGGGTAGCCATCTGCGTCACGATCAATTTTGTCATGACAGCCTGGGCACAGGAGCATCAGGTTAGCAGTATCGTTAGTGTGCGCCTCAGCATCATGATCCGCGCGTCCCCGAGGCCCCTTGGGACTGGCGGGTAGGATATGCGCCACTTCGCCCCATTTCATTGGCTTGCCGGCACGATAGTCGAACGTTAGATCTGTGCCGCACAGTTCACAATGACCAGCGGTCTGTGTCCATACGATCCGCTTCGTCTCATCATTCGTGTTAAAGCGCCCGCTCGCGGGCTTAGCGTCTTCTTGTTCTGCCATTCGACCTACCCCCGAGAAACATCCATGATTGAAAACGATGATGGCAAGATAAGATCATATTAGGGTCATTTGTCCCGATTTCAAGAGAGATCTGAGGGTGACGAATGCTGAGTCGCCTTTAAGCAGGATGCTTTTTTTGGCTCATCGAAATGGAGTGGTGGCAGCGTTCGTTTTTCTGGCAAGTGCTGGTGGGTAATGGCACTGACCACAGCGTATGTATCGAAATTAGCGAGTTTATGCAAAAGACATAAACTTGCTAATTTCGATACATACCGCGCGTAGGACTGATGAAAACGGGCTATGCAGCTCAAACGAGGCTGCAAGCGCAGCCCCTTTCGTATGCATTTTTACGCGTCAGTGCTTGCCAGGCTCAACGGACAAGTGTCGACGACGCATGAGGTGATAGGCCGCCGGGATCACAAACAGCGATAGCAAGGGTGCCGTAACCATACCGCCAATCATCGGGGCGGCAATGCGGCTCATAACCTCGCTACCGGTACCGCTTCCCAAAAGTATAGGTAACAAACCAGCGATAACCACTGCCACGGTCATAGCCTTAGGTCGAACGCGCTGGACAGCGCCTTCACGAATCGCGGCCATCAACCCGCGTTCTGTGTTGTCACCGAGGTCTTGACGCTCGGTCCATGCATTTTTCAGGTAGAGCAGCATGATCACGCCAAATTCGGCAGAAACACCGGCCAAGGCGATAAAGCCGACCCCGGTGGCAACCGACAGGTTGAATCCCAACAGATAGAGAAACCATGCCCCACCAGTCAGTGCGAATGGCAGAGTGGCCATGATCAGCAAGGCCTCATCAAAGCGAGAAAACGTTAGGTAGAGCAGCACGAATATGATCAACAGCGTGGCAGGCACCACCAGTTTGAGTCGTGCGTTGGCCCTTTCGAGAAATTCGAACTGTCCTGAGTAGCTCAGGCTCATACCGGGCTGCAACTTAACCTGCTCGCTGACGATCCGTCGAAGATCGGCGACTACTGAGGCAATGTCCCGGCCACGCACGTCGATATACACCCAGCCTGAAGGTCGTGCGTTCTCACTCTTGAGCATCGGCGGACCATCGCTGACCTTGATCTTCGCCACAGTGCCAAGGGTGATCTGACTACCCAAAGGTGTGTAGATCGGCAACTGCTCCAGGGCACCGAGTGAGTCACGCCACTCGCGAGGGTAACGGACGTTGATCGGGAAACGAGCCAGCCCTTCAATCGTCTCCCCGACGTTTTCACCGCCGATTGCGCCGGCCACGATCGACTGCACATCGGCAATATTTAACCCATAGCGGGCCGCAGCTTTACGATCTATATCCACGTCAATATAGCGGCCACCGGTCAGTCGTTCGGCCAACGCTGAACTGACACCTGGCACGTCCTTGGCCACACGTTCGACAGCTTGGGTTACGGCATCGATCTCCGTCAGATTGGTACCGGCAACCTTCACACCAATCGGGCTTTTGATACCGGTAGCCAGCATGTCGATGCGGTTACGAATCGGCGGTATCCAGATGTTGGTCAATCCTGGGACACGCACCACTCGGTCCAGCTCCTCCACGAGCTTTTCCTGGGTCATGCCTGGCCGCCACTGTTCGTGTGGTTTGAATTGGATGGTGGTTTCGAACATTTCCAACGGTGCGGGGTCAGTCGCGGTTTCAGCGCGGCCGGCTTTACCGAAGACGTGTTCGACCTCTGGGACTGTCTTTATCAGACGGTCAGTCTGTTGAAGCAGTTGCGCGGCCTTCTGCGCCGATAATCCCGGCAGAGCTGATGGCATATAGAGCAGGTCCCCTTCGTCCAGCGGGGGAAGAAACTCACCACCCAGACGAGAGATCGGCCACAACGCGCTGACAAAGACCAGCAACGCAACCAGCAGCGTTACTTTGGGTCGACGTAACACGGCGTCCAGAGCGGGCTCGTAGATCCGGATCAGCCAACGATTTAACGGATTCTGCTGCTCATTGGGAATTCGTCCACGAATCCAATACCCCATCAACACCGGTACGAGAGTTACCGACAGTCCAGCCGCTGCGGCCATAGCGTAGGTTTTGGTGAACGCCAATGGACCGAATAGACGTCCTTCCTGAGCCTCCAGCGTGAACACCGGAATGAACGACAGGGTGATGATCAGCAGACAGAAGAATAATGCAGGTCCTACCTCGGCAGCCGCTTCGGTCATCACCTGCCAGTGATGCTCACCCTTGAGTTCCTCCCCAGGGTGGGCCACATGCCAGGCTTCTACCTTCTTGTGGGCGTTCTCGATCATCACCACTGCGGCGTCGACCATAGCGCCGATGGCGATTGCGATCCCACCCAAGGACATGATGTTGGCATTGATGCCTTGGTAGCGCATGACGATGAAGGCAATCAACACCCCCACTGGCAGGGAGATAATTGCCACAAGGGATGAGCGCAGGTGCCAGAGAAAGATCCCGCAGACCAACGCGACGACGATGAACTCTTCGATCAGCTTGTGGCTGAGGTTTTCCACGGCACGATCAATCAACTTGCTGCGGTCGTAGGTGGTGACGATTTCTACCCCGGCCGGCAGACTGCTTTTCAGCTCGTCGAGTTTGGTTTTGACCGCCGCAATGGTTTCACGAGCATTCTTACCGCTGCGCAGAATCACCACGCCGCCGACAGTCTCACCTTCGCCATCCAGTTCGGTGATGCCTCGACGCATCTCAGGCCCCAACTGAATCGTGGCAACATCGCCCAGAGTGACCGGCACACCGCCCGTGCCCAGTTTGAGTGGGATAGCGCGAAAGTCATTGAGCGTCTTCAGGTAGCCGGAAGCTCGTACGATGAACTCTGTCTCCGCCATTTCCAGCACGGCCCCACCGGTTTCCTGATTGGCCTTGCCGATCGCCTCGGTCACCTCAGACTGCGTGATACCCAAGTTCGCCAACTTAAGCGGATCGAGCTGGACCTGGTACTGTTTGACCATGCCACCCACGGTGGCCACTTCCGCAACGTTCGGCAGTGTCTTGAGCTCGAACTTGAGAAACCAATCCTGTAGGGCTCGCAGTTGCGCCAGATCGTGCCCACCGCTGCGATCAACCAGCGCGTACTGAAAAATCCAGCCAACCCCTGTGGCATCAGGTCCTAAGGCGGGCTTGGCACTGGCCGGAAGGCGACTCTGTATCTGGCTCAAGTACTCCAACACCCGCGAGCGGGCCCAGTACAAGTCAGTTCCGTCTTCGAACAGCACGTAAACGAAGCTGTCGCCAAAGAAGGAATAACCGCGCACAGTCTTGGCCCCAGGCACTGAGAGCATGGTGGTTGCCAATGGATAGGTCACCTGGTTCTCGACGATCTGTGGGGCTTGGCCTGGATAAGGTGTACGGATAATTACCTGAACATCCGACAGGTCTGGCAATGCATCGATGGGCGTACTTTGAACCGCCCAGATACCCCATGCCGTGACGAACAGCGTCGCCAGCAACACAAGAAAGCGGTTGGCCACCGACCAGCGAATAAGGGCCGCAATCATGGCTGGTTCCCAGAGCGTTCAAGACGCTCAACGCGCAGACCATCATCCGTCTGGCTGACAGCAATCCGAACCTTGTCGCCCGTTTTTAGGCCCTTCATCAGAGCTGGAGTGGCGAGAGGGAAAGTCATCGTCATGCCTGGCATACCCAATGTCTTGAAGGGACCGTGGGCGAGCGTGACTTCTTTGTCGTTGATCTCAACGATCTGACCATCGGCCTCATGCAAGGCTCCGACGGTTACAGTAGATGGCGAAACGTCCAATGAGCTTGCGACAACGCCCTTGAGGCTGGCCTCCGAGTCGAGCAGGAATTGGCCAGAGGTCACCACTTTCTGCCCCTCTTCCAAGCCTTTCAATATCGCCGTCTTGCCATCGTTATCCTGGCCTAACTGCACCTCCACCGGGCGATATCGACCAGCGTCTTCAGAGAGCATGACCAACGCACGTCGACCGGTACGAATGACGGCCTCGCTCGGCACCCACAAAACACTTTGCTCCGTCGAACGATTGAGGCTTACCTGTGCGGTCAAACCTGGTCTGAGTCGACCATCCGGATTGGGTAACTCAACTCGAACGCGAAGTGTGCGACTGTCCGAACTGGTTTCCGGAAGAATCGCACTAACGATGCCCTTGAGCACAACTCCAGGGAACGCGGAAAAACGCGCTACAGCTGCTTGCCCTACGACGATTGACCCAGCTTCCGACTCTGGTACAGCCACGGCCAGCCAGACACTGCTCAAACCATTAACACGAGCCAGCGTCTCGCCTGCGGCCACCGTCATACCTTCACGCACACTCAGTTCTTGAAGCACACCACCAATAGGGGTGGTCAGAGTCAGGTTCGGCTGAACCTTGCCACTGCGCTCAACTTGAGCAATTAACGAAGTTGGCATTCCGGTAAGCCGCAATCGCTGACGGGCCGCTGTCAGCAAGCCAGCATCGCCAATACGCTTGAGGGCGAGAAATTCCTCCTGCGCAGCTGCCCACTCCGGCACCAAGATATCTGCCAAGGCGGCATTCGCCTTCAGCACATCACCAGGTGCATGGGCATACACGCGCTCGACAAAACCCGCCGTACGGGCCTGAATGACTGCAACGTCCCGTTCGTTGAAGGCCAGCACACCTACCACGTTCAGTGTCGAGTCAAATACGCCTCGACTGACGCTAGCCAGTCGCACACCAAGGTTCTGAGTCAGGCTTGGATCAATTCGAATGGCAGCGCTGTCCCCCTTGGTATCTGCGTATTGAGGGATCATCTGCATGTCCATGAAGGGTGACTTACCCGGTTTATCGAATTTCTGTTGTGGGTACATTGGGTCATACCAATACAGAACTTTTCGATCGGCAGAGGCTTTGGGTTCCTGATCCGACACGACACCAGCTACTCCGCTCATTCGCGGTTGAGCAAACCAGTAACCACCGGCAACACCCAGGGCAATCGAGATGCCGACGACTAAAGTCCCTTTCCAGACTTTAAAAATCATTGAGCGGACTCCCCGTAAGAGAAATACAGGCGAGCGCTGGTAAGAGCACGTTGCTCTTCAACGTCAATCTGCTTGAGACGGGCTTCGATGAGTTCGCGTCGGGCGGCCACAACCGAGTTCAAATCACCCTTGCCGGAGCGGTAGCTGGCCATGGTGAGTTCGACCTTTTCTTTAGCCAGCGGCAACAAGCTTTCCTGATTACGGTTGACTGCACGATTGAGGCGCTCGTAGTCGGCCAGCTCATCCTCCAGTTGCTGGGTATGCTCGCGTGACAGGGCTTCGCGCTCAGCCTCAAGTTGGTTTAGTTCGGCGTGCTTGGCCGCAATCTTGGGGTTTTGCCGAGAGTCAGGAAACAGCGGGAGATCCCATGAAAACTGCACGCTGACCATGTCACCGAATTGTTGGCCTCGATGCTGATAATCGAATTCCCAGCTCCAGTCAGATTGTTTTTCCGCCTCAGCTTCACGGATCTTGGCTTGTGCTTCACGGGTCATCGGCACAAAAGCCGCTAATTCGGGGTGATGTTGCAGCTTATGGGAGTAACCAGAGGTTTCGATGGGCCAATCAGGCAAGCTGCCCACCGGTTTGTCATTGGCGGCAGGGCCAATCCAGCGCTTGAGGGCAGCCCGGGCCTGTGCACGTTGGCGAACTAAATCATCCTGCTGCTCCGCCAGTTGAGCAGCTTCCTGTTTAGGTGTCACCGCATCGGCGGGTTGGGCGCGGCCACCCGCAATCTGAGATCTGACGGTATCGGTCAGAAGACGGTTTTCTTTGTAGAAGTCCTGGAACATCGCATCTTTACGCTCAACCGAGTAGCTACTGATCCAGGCCAATGCCGTGGACTGTCGGACGTTTAGACGCGCCACTCGGCGCTCGGCGGACGCTCGATCAACAGCCGCATCCGCGACCTCGATACGTGCTTTGCGCTTGTCGCTGTTGGGCATCTCCTGCCTGATCCCGACCACTTGCATGGTCATGAAGTCCTGGTCGATGCTCCATCTGTCGGGACCACCAATGGGGTAGTTCTGCACGCCCAGCAGCAACTTGGGATCTGGAAGTTCGCCAGCGGGAATGGCCGCGCTGGTGGCTGCTTGAATTTTGGTGTCTTGTGCGGTCAACGACGGTGCATTGTTTTCGGCCAGCCGCAAAGCTTCATCGAGTGTCAATGCGCCAGCGAGGCTCGGCAATGCCAGTACGCTTACCGCCAGGCCGGCCACGAGGGACCAACCTGTGCAATAGCACTTGGAGTTCATGTTCACGATTCCTGTGATGATCCACCGCGCGCTTCATAAGACATGCGCGCAGATATGCCATCCCGCTAGCGCGGAATGAGGCTCAGTGTGGTACAGGAATCAAGTACGGGGCGGTCGCCATACCCCTGAAGGGGTTTGTACGAGAGGGAAATGGCTGGAGAAGGGCAGAACGAGAGGACTGGACAAGGTGATAGGAGGCTTAATGATCGAGACTTGCAGCATACCGCCAGTTTTGCATTCCTGACCCGGCTTACAAGGTTTGCCATGCTCGGTGGGACTTTTCATGTCGTGGCAGCAGTCTTGCCCCATACCATCCATCATCGCCATGCCCATGGTTTTCATCGGGCATGGTTCAGTCGATGCCTGAACACCCGCCATCCCACTGAGGGGAAGCGCCAAGCTAATCAGGAAAATCAGGCAAAACCGCAGATAGTATTTCATGGGCTGGAGTGTAGACGGTGCAAATGGCCCTTACAATTCACCCTTAAGACTCCTTTATTGGCTACCACCAACCGCTATGCCGCGCTCATTTCCATTACTGGGCTTAAAGTACCTAACCATGCGACGAGACAAATAATGATGACTGCCATTGAAAATTCGAGCTTCATGCTACGGCGCAAGGCATTGACCGCGACAGCATAGTCTCCATCTCGGACAGAACGTTCCAAGAGCGGGCTTAGGTGAAAGCGGTTGAGCGTCGCTAATACAATCATCCCGGCAAAGAGCAGGACCTTCAAAAATAGCAACTCGCCATAAGTGCTGAGCATCACCTCATCGAGATTTGGCCCAACGATAAATAGATAGTTCGCCACTCCCGTAATGCTGATGATCACTACAATCACCGCGCCGGCCGATTCAAACCCTGTCAGTACCCGAGCAAGAATTCGTGCTTCTCGCTCACCTTTCAGTGATTTCAAACGCAGCAGCAGGGCAAATGCCGCTAGCGCACCCAACCAACCGCCTGCGGCCAAAAGATGGAAGATGTCGCTAATAAAGTGCCAGTAGCGACTGCTTCCCTCGTCCATTGCTCCGTGCCCCGTCCATGCCAGCGTCGCTAGCGCAGTCGCGCCACATACGGTGACAATCCAAAGACTGAGTGTCGGAAAGCGCTTGTTGAGGGAAACGCCAATAATTGCCGTCACCAACGCCCCTATTCGTACCATCCAGGTCAAACCGACGTCCGTCCCCATGAGAATCATTTGAAAAATATGGTGATGTAGCTCCATGAAGCCAGATACGCCACTCATTGATTTCGCAAGCAACAACATGGCCGCAAGGGACAGAGCTACACCTACAACAGATGTACCGTAAAGAAGCGACTCAAAATTCAAAACCGCTCCCGATACTCTTTCTTTACCCCTCAGGCTATAAAGACCGAAAATTGCCAGTCCAAATAAGAGCATAAGGTCGAAATAAAGAGCAAAGCGAACAGCGATATTTATTGAGTCGCTCATGAATCATTTCACTTTGAAGGAAAAGTTACCGGTAATCGGGTGAGTGTCCGATGAGACGGCACGCCATTCGACTTTATAAGTACCCGTGGTCAATGGCGATGCGGGCGTGATAACCATCGTCTTCGGATCACCGCCACCTGCAACGCCGGCTTTTACGCCCATAGGGGAGTTCGGCATGCCAGGCATATCGGTCATGATCAGTTTGGCACCAGAGAACTGAGTCGTTAGATTCTCAGAAAAGTGCAGTTCAATTTTAGAAGGAGCCGCCGCATCCGACCCTTCAGCGGGAGTAGAAGAAACCAGCTTTGGATGCGCCTGAGCAACTGCACTCAGAAGCAAACCCGCAGTCAGCGCAACAGCTACGGTGGTAGTTTTAAGGAATGACATGCAAGACTCCTCACAGCAAGAGCTGTTGGTTCTAGGTTTTTTAGGGAATATCTAGTTTTTACTTTTTGACGCTTGTTAAAGCCACTGGCGAATACCTAGCAGATTCCGTGTCCTAGGGCGGGCTGGACAGGAAGAAATCACAAGAACTCTAACGTCACAGTGCGAGTACACGATGCCACATGAACGCAAACTATTCGATTACATTTCAGTCAGCTTGAGGCGGGATTTTGGACACTGATAAGCGCGTATACAGGTCCGAATACGTGACTCCCTTTGCGACGCGCCAAGAGGTTTCCGTCATCCACGAACGTTCCCTTTGAGCTAACCAGATGCTGCTAGATATACATGAGCAACGGGCCTTACGCCTTTTTTTCATCCGCACAAGGGAGTTCAATATGAAAGGCTGTTTTTCCGCTTGATGACGTACACCAAATCTTGCCGTCATGCGCTTCTATAATTGATCGAGTGATCGACAAACCTAACCCTGCATTACTTGGGCTCCCTTCTCTACGAGCCGGGTCCACGCGATAAAAACGATCGAACAACTTTTCAAGATGCTCAGGCGCGATTGGCTCTCCAGGGTTCTCCACGGAGACCGATATTGAAGTTCCCTTCTGCCGGATATCGACACTAATACACTCCCCTTCGGGGGTGTACCGGAGTGCATTTGAGAGCAGATTAGAGATGGCCCTGTCGAGCATAAGGACGTCACCTCGGACGCTCCCCCTCCCTGTGACTTTGAGGTCGATCCCTCGCTCATCAGCAAGCAAGCGGTAGTATTCGAGTAATTTCTCTACTACCGCTACCAGGTCTATTGGTTTGTTTTCATGTGTAATCAGACCGTTATCTGATTTCGCCAGAAAAAGCATGTCATCAATCATCCGGCCCATACGTTTTAAATCATCAAGATTTGAGTACAGATTGTCTTCGTAGTCCTCAATATTCCTTTTTCTAGATAAAACCACTTCAGTGTGAGTCATCAAATTACTGACCGGCGTTCGTAATTCGTGAGCAATGTCCGCAGAGAAGTTCGATAAACGAACAAACGCATCGTCCAATCTGGATAACATTGCGTTGAACGACAACACCATCTGCTGGAGCTCTTTAGGAACGGGACCTAACGGAATACGCTCTTTGAGTGATTTAGCTGACATTGAAGCCGCGACCTGAGTGACTAGGCGGATAGGCCGTAGGCCACTACTCGCGACCATCCAGCCCAGTGCAGCACTGACCAGCGCGCTGATCACCAGCCCTATCCAAAACCAGCGTTCAAGCGTCTCGAAGAAAGCCATATGTTGAGTAACATCAAAGATCAACATCACGGTTAATGGTTTTTCTTGCCCTGTCACAATGGCTTGTGCCGTCACGCCTCGAAATACCTGCTCCTCGTCTCGCCACTCCCAGACATTGCTGTTTGTGATCGTTCTGAAGTCCTCAGGAACTACGATCGGACCTGGATCAGCAAACAGGAGCTTGCCGTCACCATCGATGATGAGGGCTGTCAAATCACGATGAGCACCAAGCAGAGCCTCCAGCTCAGGCTTAACATCACTGAATTGATCAATGCTGTTCAACCCAGTCAAAATTCTTTGCGTCGAGTGAAGCTTTTCGTTCAGCGCCTGCTGATCCAGCATCTTGAAGTGATGCCGGCTGAGGTTGTTAAAACTGAGTCCGGCGACGGTGAGCACAGCTGTTACAGCAAGCATGAACATCAGGCTCATGCGGGTAGTCAGTGACATTCGCTTCATTCCGACCCCGAGTCCGGTGCGTCCAACATGTAACCCATCCCCCGAGAGGTGTGGATCAGCTTGACCTCAAAATCATCATCAATCTTCGCTCTGAGCCTCCTGACCGCGACCTCGATGACGTTGGTATCGCTGTCGAAGTTCATATCCCAAACTTGGGAAGCAATAAGTGACTTGGGCAGAACCTCGCCTCGACGACGGAGCAGCAACTCGAGTAACGCAAACTCTTTGGCTGTCAGATCTATGCGCTTGCCTCCTCGAATAACCCTGCGCTTGAGTAGGTCCACCTCCAGATCAGCCAATTTCATATAGGTTTGTGAGGGCGCACTAGTGCCGCGACGCAACAGCGTTCGAACGCGTGCCAGCAGCTCTGAAAAGGCAAAGGGTTTAATCAGGTAATCGTCGGCCCCCAGCTCAAGCCCTTTTACTCGGTCCTCAACGCGGTCTCGCGCCGTGAGGAAGAGCACCGGAACATCTTTCCCGGATGCGCGCACTTTCTGAAGTACTTCCCAGCCATCCAGCCCAGGCATCATCACATCAAGAATCAGCAGGTCATACGCCTCGCTCAAAGCGTGCTGAAGCGCGTCTTGGCCATTGGTAAAGCGATCAACATTGAACCCCGCCTCAGTGAGTCCTTGCTGCAAATAGATACCTATTTTTGGTTCGTCTTCCGCAACCAGAAGTCTCATGGGGGTGGCTCTCAAATAATTGTGAGGCTGAGTCTGCAACGAAATGCTTCTGCCAACCAGCAACTGACAGAAAAGTAATATTGGCTTCAGGTAGTTGTCAGCGAGCGGCGTCTAGGGTTCAAACATGAGTACTTCCTGGTGCTCGACCGACTCTTCAGCATGAAACCTAGGGGGAGCCGGAAAATAAATCCATAAGGAGCTGTCCCATGAATAGCCTAAAAGTCCTTTTCTTTGTGAGCTCCATACTCGTCTCGGCTTCTGCGTTGGCTGAAGGTGGCGCAGACCGGATCGCGGAGCGTATGGAGAGCCTGCGCGACAAAGCAGAAGCAACCTTGGTACAAGCTGAAAAAGCCCCTGAAGGACAGCGCCATGTACACATGGCCGAGCATATGAAAATGCTGGGCGAAATCATGAGCCAGCTCCATCAAGATCACCCAAACGCATCAATGTCACCTCAGCAGCACCTTGCCTGGATGGAAAAACACGATGCTATGGTTGATGACGTTTTGAGCCAAATGCAGCGCGAGCACAAACTGATGCTTTCTGAAAACCATCAGTGACCAACCGGTCTCATTGGTTTTTCGAACCGGTCCTCTAAACACGGCGTCATTCGGATGCCGCGTTTTCTTTTGAAAACTTACAGAAATGTAGTGTTCAGGTCAGTTAAGTGGCAGCTCCGCCTCTTTAGCATAGCCAGTGATTCGCTCTTAACCCACGAGGTCACCATGAAAAATAAGCTTATTACCCCAGTTATTGCGGCAATCACCCTACTCTTCGGTGCTACGGCGATGGCCAGCGCAGGTCATGGGAAAGAGGATATTGGCCAGCCTGGAGTCGCCTCTGAGGTTACTCGCACGGTTGATGTGGAGATGGGTGATATTTTCTTCAAAACTAAAAACATCGACGTAAAGCCCGGTGAAACAGTTCGCTTTGTACTTCACAACAAAGGGGCGCTGCTGCACGAGTTCAATATCGGCCAGGCCGCTGCTCATGCGGCGCACCAAAAAGAAATGGCGAGCATGTTCCAGAATGGAACGCTTACACCCATCGGTGCCGGGAAGATGGCGGGCAACATGGGCCACAGCATGGGAGGGATGAAGATGGTCGGGATGGAACACAACGACCCGAACAGCGTGCTGATCGAGCCAGGTGCAACCAAGGAGTTGATCTGGACCTTCAACAACACAGCTGGACTGCAATTTGCCTGCAATGTGCCAGGCCATTACCAGTCTGGGATGGTCGGTCAATTTGACTTGAACTAAACCTGAGCCGACCGCTAAAAGCGCGTCGACGCAAGAGTTGGCTACGCTCTGTGGCAGAGATCAGAGCAACTCGCACATTAGGGTTTAGATCATGAATAACCATAAGCATTCGGTTGGAAGCACCACTTCTCCATTCTGGAGGCGCAAAACAGGCGTTGTACTGATCATGCTCATTGCGATCGGTGCCTTCTACGTGGTGCGGGAACATTTCAGCCACGTTTATCCGTATTTGCCCTATCTCATTCTGTTGATCTGTCCATTGATGCATTTTTTTGGGCATGGACATAGCGGACATGACCATGGCGATCAGGCAGCAACCAACAAGGACGAGAAATAGCTATGCACACGACACCGAGCCACCACGATCACGATCACGGTCCCGCCCACGCTGCCTCGCCCCCTGACGGCGATATACGTGACCCGGTGTGCGGTATGACGGTTACGCCTCCAAGTAAATTTAGCGAGTCTTATCAGGGACAGATGTATCAATTTTGCAGCCAGAAATGCCAAGAGAAATTTCGGGCAGATCCAGAACACTACAGTGGCAGTCATCCCAGCACTGAACCCAGCATCGGCGCTACAGAGCCGGCGCTACAAGTAGCCACTGAATTTACCTGTCCTATGCACCCGGAAATAAGACAGCCAGGGCCCGGCAATTGCCCTAAATGTGGCATGACATTAGAACCGGTCATGCCCGTGCTTGATGAAGATGATCAATCTGAACTCCGGGATTTCACCCACCGCTTTTGGTGGTCGCTGCCTTTAACCGTGGTAGTGACCCTTCTAGCCATGGCGGGTCACTCATTACAACTGTTCCATGGTTCGGTCCAAAACTGGATAGAGTTCGCTCTTGCGACGCCGGTCACCTTATGGGCAGGTTGGCCCTTTTTTGTAAGGGCCATAGCATCTGTTAGAAATCGCGGTCCAAACATGTGGACTCTGATTGGTTTGGGTACTGCCGCAGCCTATCTTTACAGCGTCGCGGCAACCCTATTTCCCCAAAGTTTTCCCACCACCTTCATGCAAGATGGACGTATCGGCGTCTACTTCGAAGCCGCTGCGGTCATCATCTCGCTCACCTTGCTTGGGCAGATTCTTGAGCTCAAAGCACGTTCACAAACCTCCGCCGCCATTAAGTCCCTTCTAGGCCTGTCTCCCAAGACTGCACGCAAGATCAACGCCGATGGTCAGGAGGAAGACATTCCTCTTACCCATGTTCACTTGGGAGACCATTTGCGGGTCAGACCTGGTGAAAAGGTGCCAGTTGATGGCTCCGTACTCGAGGGAGAAAGTGCGGTGGATGAATCCATGCTCACTGGTGAACCGGTGCCGGTAATGAAAAGAGCAGGGGATAGTTTGATCGGCGCCACGCTTAATACTCATGGGAGCTTGGTGATGGAGGCGCAAAAGATCGGCGCCGACACCATGCTGTCGCAGATAGTACAAATGGTCGCTCTAGCCCAACGCTCCAAAGCGCCAATGCAACGAATGGCCGACTCGATTGCCGGCTACTTTGTGATGGGGGTTATCGCGATTGCGTTGCTAACACTCTTGGGCTGGGGGATCTTCGGTCCAGAACCTAGCTGGGTCTTCGGCCTGATCAACGCTGTCGCCGTACTTATCATCGCTTGCCCCTGTGCACTGGGTCTCGCAACACCCATGTCGATCATGGTTTCGACGGGTAAAGCCGCCAGTATGGGTGTGCTGTTCAGGGATGCCAGTGCCATCGAAAACCTTTGCAAGATCGACACACTGATTGTCGATAAAACGGGGACCCTGACAGAGGGACGGCCGGTATTTCACAGTGTGGAGGCCACACCAGATTTCAACCCACACGATGTTCTTCAACTGGCCGCTAGCCTTGATCAAGGCAGCGAACACCCTTTGGCTCATGCCATCGTCGATCACGCCCGAACTGAAAATGTTGCGCTCACCAAGCCTGAATCGTTTGAGTCCGGGTCAGGGATTGG
This sequence comes from Pseudomonas sp. SED1, assembly GCF_034044025.1. Classification (NCBI taxonomy): domain Bacteria; kingdom Pseudomonadati; phylum Pseudomonadota; class Gammaproteobacteria; order Pseudomonadales; family Pseudomonadaceae; genus Pseudomonas; species Pseudomonas sp. SED1. The sequence goes on along the minus strand of NZ_JAXCIS010000177.1, from coordinate 92,415 downwards.
AGTCAGTGGCCTCGTTGATGGTAAGAAAGTACAGCTGGGCAACACTGCACTGATGGAAGCTGCCGGCGTGAGCACTAAGGTCTTACAAGACCGTGCAGAGTTGTTGCGCCTTGAAGGCATCAGCATCATCTATCTAGCAGTTGACGGGGTCTTGGCAGGATTACTGGCGGTCTCAGACCCGATAAAACCGACCTCTAAAGAAGCAGTCACCAAGCTTAAGGCTGATAACGTAAAAATCATCATGGCCACCGGAGACGGGCTCACCACCGCACGTGCTGTCGCCAGGGAGATGGGTATTGAAGAGGTTCATGGTGAAGTGAAACCTCAGGACAAGGAGCGCCTGGTGGCGGACCTCCAGCAATCCGGTCGAAAGGTTGCCATGGCCGGCGACGGTATCAACGACGCACCGGCCTTGGCGCGAGCAGACGTGGGCATTGCCATGGGTACAGGGACTGACGTCGCGATGAATAGCGCGCAGCTCACGCTGGTAAAAGGCGACCTGATGGGGATTTTACGGGCACGGGCACTTTCGGTTGCAACGGTGAAAAACATGCGGCAAAACTTGGGGTTCGCCTTCCTTTACAACTCAATGGGTATTCCCCTCGCCGCAGGCCTGCTCTACCCACTGACGGGGCACCTTCTGTCGCCAATGATCGCTGCGTTAGCCATGAGCGTCAGTTCTGCATCTGTAGTTTTCAATGCTTTGAGACTGAGGAATACCCGAATAGATTGAGCGTAACCGATGCTCGCAGCCCGTTAATACATAACCCTTGACCTTGCCATTGTGTCAACGTTGATGCTGGTGTTGCGGTGAAAAGAGACCGCTCAGCACAAGAGGAATAACCATGTTCGTCTTAAACGTATCAGGCATTGGTTGCGGTAGCTGCGTCAGCAAAATCACCAAAGCAATTCAGTCACTGGACAGCAAGGCTACGGTTTCCGTGGATCGCGCGGCAGGTAAGGTAACCGTTGAAAGCAGCGAAAACCCAGAGCAGGTCCGTAAAGCTGTGGAAGCACTGGGTTTCCCCTCCCAAATCAGCGCCTGAGGCGCTGATTCCATCGCTGGGTGAGGTTTATTAGTCACCTCGTAGAGCTTTGAGTAGCCCCTTAAATGCTCCATTCAATCGAGTAAAAGCAGTTTCGAAATGAATCGAATTTTCCGTATATTTTGCGACCTCGACCTGTTGATCCACAGTATTTTGATCAATGGAAGGTTGGTTCGGCGTGCTGTAAAGCAACGCGCCGCTATGAATATCACTTGCTAATTCGTTTACGGCAATATGTTTTGGGTTTGTTGTTTTCAAAGAGAACGGAGTAGCAAAACCTCCTTTTGTCTGGCTAGCCAGGACAGCGGAAAAGTCCAAATCTCTGGCCTTAAAATTAGGAGTGTCGGCATTAGCGATATTATTGCTAAGCACCTCAGCTCGTTGGCTGCGAAAAAGTAATGCTCTTTCTGCGGAGCCAAGCGCTTTTTCAAAATTAATACTCACCGGTGGCCACCTTTAGTTACGCTAAGTTACGCTGCCATTTAACATTCCCACCTATATCAAACACTCAAGTGCTTAACGTAGTGCATCCGAGTCGAGATACAATTCAAGTGCGAACGAAAAAACGTCAAACCTCCGCGAAAGTGACCGGAAGCTTACACAACGCACAGGTAAGTTTTAAAGAATAAATGTCGGTTATGTGACGCTGGATGGCTTAGACCTTACGGACTAATCACTCTGTATCTCAAGAGAAATATCGCAACCTGACACAACTGTAATATTGGCCTAAGCTTCCTGTCAGGGGATGAGTCTTATAGTCCTATTGAGCCTCAAGCTCACCCCTTAGAGTCAACGATTGATGTGGATTCAGGGGGCATCAATACTCATCCGAGGAACCCCAAATGAATCCTATCAAAACCTTGTTCGTCATCGCTGCTCTGACCGTCTCTTCTTTGGCTATGGCCGAAGGCGGTGGTGACCGGACTTTCGCACGCATGGAAGTGGCCAGGAATAATTCGATGGAATCGTACAGAGTGGCTCAAACGCAAAATGCCCAACCTCCTGTCGCTGAAAGCAAAGCCAAGGCGATGGACCACAAGAATTGCTAAATAGCTGGGCCCTCCAAGCTGACAGAAATGTAATCACTGCGGTGGTTTAAATGTGGCAATTTCTGAACTCGCTTGCCGTAAGAGTTTGTCTTTTATGACGGTGGGCAAAGCTGATCCGGGCAACTCATGATCGGTTGTTTCGCACGGCTTCCCTTTTGACTGATTGGAAATAAACGGCATGCATTCCAAAACCTCTAGACGGACATTCGTAAAAGGCTTGGCCGCTGGTGGCATTCTCGGCGGCTTTGGCCTTTGGCGCACTCCTGTATGGGCGGTGACAAGTCCTGGTCTGCCGAGCGTACTCACCGGCAATGAATTTGATCTGTTTATTGGTGAAACCCCGGTAAACATCACCGGCTCGCCGCGAACAGCCATGACTATCAATGGATCATTGCCAGGACCTTTGCTGCGTTGGCGCGAAGGAGAGACGGTCACTCTGCGTGTAAAAAACCGCCTGGACCAAGACACCTCAATCCATTGGCACGGGATCATCCTGCCGGCCAATATGGACGGTGTACCTGGCTTGAGTTTCCATGGCATTGCACCCGACGGCATGTACGAGTACAAGTTCAAGGTTCATCAGAATGGTACGTACTGGTACCACAGCCACTCGGGCTTACAGGAGCAGGCAGGGGTTTACGGACCAATCGTTATCGACTCGAAAGAGCCTGAACCTTTTCAATACAACCGCGACTATGTGGTGATGTTGACTGACTGGACCGATGAAGATCCTAGTCGTGTCATGGCCAAGCTTAAGAAACAGTCGGGCTACTACAACCACCATAAACGCACCGTTGGTGATTTCATCGACGATGTCAGTAAGCAAGGTTGGTCAGCAACAGTAGCTGACAGGAAGATGTGGGCTGAAATGAACATGAGCCCAACCGACCTTGGAGACGTCAGCGCAGATACTTACACCTATCTCATGAATGGCCAGGCGCCCAACGGTAACTGGACCGGTATTTTCAAGCCGGGTGAGAAGCTACGCCTACGCTTTATCAACGGCTCGGCGATGAGCTATTTCGACGTCCGCATTCCTGGTTTGAAAATGACCGTTGTGGCCGCCGACGGCCAACACGTGAACCCAGTGAGCGTTGACGAATTCCGCATCGCCGTAGCTGAAACGTATGACGTGATCGTAGAGCCTGCCAGTGAAGAGGCTTACACCATCTTCGCCCAGTCTATGGATCGGACGGGTTATGCACGCGGAACCCTCGCACTTCGTGAAGGGCTAGTTGCTCAGGTACCTGCTATAGATCCACGTCCAATCGTCACTATGGATGACATGGGGATGGGCGGTATGGCTGGTATGGACCATGGCAGCATGGCCGGTATGGGCGGCGCCGAGAAGAAGTCAGGTGAAATGTCGGGCATGGCTGGCATGGACCACAGCAAGATGACCGGTATGGACCAAAGCGACATGACCGGGATGACCGGCATGGACAGCGGTGACATGACTAACATGGCGGGTATGGATCACAGCAAGATGGCGGGCATGGACAAAGGCGACATGTCCAGCATGGCCGGGATGGACCACAGCAAGATGGCTGGAATGGGTAGTGGTGATATGTCAGGGATGGCTGGCATGGGCGGTATGGGTGGAGAAATGCAGACACACCCTGCCTCCGAAACCAACAACCCCCTGGTTGACATGCAAGCCATGAATCCAACGCCAAAACTAAACGATCCTGGAATAGGCTTGCGGAATAATGGTCGTCGAGTGCTCACTTACTCCGACTTGAAAAGCACTTTCCAAGACCCTGACGGCCGCGAGCCAAATCGTACCATCGAGCTTCATTTGACCGGTCACATGGAGAAGTTTTCGTGGTCGTTTAACGGCATAAAATTCTCTGACGCCGAGCCGCTTCGCCTGAAGTACGGTGAGCGTCTGCGCATCACCTTGGTGAACGACACCATGATGACCCACCCCATCCACCTTCACGGCATGTGGAGTGACCTCGAGGATGAGAACGGCAAGTTCATGGTGCGCAAGCACACGATCGATATGCCGCCAGGTACCAAACGCAGCTATCGAGTTACCGCTGATGCCTTAGGCCGTTGGGCCTATCACTGCCACCTGCTTTTCCATATGGAAATGGGCATGTTCCGTGAAGTACGGGTTGATGAGTAAAGGAGACGATCCGTGAGCACATACCTTAATCGTAATTCCCTGGTGGGTTGCCTCTTTGCCATTGGCCTGCTGGGTGGACTCTCGTCCATGGTGCTGGCAGAGGAAAATGGCGGCGATCATTCAACCAATGTTCCTGCTACAGCAACGGACAAGCCAGCAATGACGGCGAACGATTCAAAGCTAGATCACGGGGCAATGGACAATAGCAAGATGAGCCATGAGTCGATGGATCATGACCAAAAAACCAGAAAGGCAGATTGAGATCATGACCAGTAAATTTTTACGCCCAACGTTGATGGCACTTGCAGTCTCTACCAGTCCTGCATTTTTCTTCATGGCCCAAGCTGCTGAGGAGATGGATCCGTCGATGGCGATGCCATCAAGTGCGAACGCGAAGCCTTCAACTGCGCAGAAATCCAAACCAGCCAAAGCAAAAGATGGCGCAATGGATCACTCCAAGATGGACCACGGCTCAATGGGAACTATGGACCATAACAAGATGGGGGCCATGGATCACAGCAAGATGAGCATGGACGACGGGCAAATGGACGGTATGGAAAGCATGGCTGGAGGGGCAACGACCACAAGCCGAACCCCTGTCCCCGTACTTACCGACGCTGACCGTGCAGCCGCCTTTCCAGATGTGGCAGGTCATGGTGTACACGACAAAAAAATCAACTCGTTCATCCTTCTGGATAAGTTTGAGTACCAAGACGCTGACAACGGGAGTGCGTTGGCCTGGGATGCCAAAGGGTGGATCGGCGGTGACGTTGATCGCCTGTGGCTGCGTTCGGAAGGTGAACGTACCAATGGCGTGACGGAAAACGCCGAACTCCAAGCACTCTGGGGGCACGCCATCGGTCCATGGTGGGATGTCGTCACGGGCGTTCGGCAAGACTTCAAACCCGGGTCGCCTCAAACATGGGGAGCGCTCGGTATTCAGGGCATGGCCCTCTATAACTTTGAAGCTGAAGCGACTGCCTATATCGGTGAAAACGGTCAAACCGCTGCTCGATTTGAAGGCGATTATGACATCCTGCTGACAAATCGCCTGATCTTACAGCCGACAGTCGAAGTAAACATGTATGGAAAAAATGATCCCCAGCGCGGCATAGGATCTGGATTGGCCAACACCGAAGTAGGGTTCCGGTTGCGTTACGAGATTGTTCGCCAATTTGCCCCTTATGTCGGGGTTACCTGGAATCGCTCCTACGGCAAGACCGCCGATCTGGCCAGCGATGAAGGGGAAAAGACCAACGAGGCTCGATTTGTAGCCGGTATTCGGATGTGGTTCTGAGTGGTTTGAGCAAAAGCCCTACGATTTTTGAATAACAGGGGGGCGGCTCCCCGACTCAAATATAATACCTTCAACCAAACCTTTGCAGCGGCATTCATCTCGCCGCCGCCAAGGGAAAAGGAAATATCCATGACAGGTAGCTTCCGACTCTCAAGTCGACTTCTGCGTATCGCAACGTTCGCCGCACTGTTCATCGGTTCAACCGCTCAAGCAGCACAGGCGTTGGCCATCGATGTTCACCGAGATGCTAACTGCGGATGCTGTAAGAAGTGGATTCAGCATCTTGAGGCCAATGGCTTCACCGTCATAGATCATGTAGAGACCAACATGAGTGCTGTCAAACAAGATCTGGGGGTCGCTCCACGACTCTCGTCTTGCCACACTGCGATGATCAACGGAAAGTTTGTTGAAGGTCACGTGCCTGCCGAGCAAATAATTGCGATGAGCAAACGTGACGACCTTCTCGGAATCGCCGCCCCTGGTATGCCAGCAGGTTCTCCAGGAATGGAAGTCGACGGAGTGCATGAGGCTTACCAGATCATCGGCCGGTACAAAGCTGGCACAGATCAGGTCATTGCTGAATACCCCGAAAACTAAACCCCCCGATCCCTCCCGTTACAGCATGGTCACCGTTCATGGCCATGCAGTGGGACTTGCTCTGTCGACATTATTCTCAAACAATTCGCCAAGGACGATCAGCAACAGTTGTACAGGCGCACTGAAACCACATCGGATAACCCCGCACCGCTGTCCTCAATAACAATTTGAGATGAGTTCAAGTAATTGGTGATGACGCCGTGCTCCGTATGCTGACACGCACTGCGCAGCAGATTGCTGACCGCGATAGTGATCGGTTTGGAAATGGCGTTGCCCCTCAGCTTGCCCTCCCAAACCAGGACATCTGTCTCGGCTGAAAAAGTTGAAAATGTAAATGACGGTGGTTTAAGAGTTCTTTTTTTGCAGGCTTTTCAGGCGCAGGGTCGCCCGTTGTACAGAGGCCATTTTTTCTGGACGCTTCATTCGTTTCCATTTTTTGATGTCTTCCTTGGTGCGACCGCAGCTGACGCACAGTTCGCTGTTCAGCTGGCAAACAGAGATACAGGGATTTTCGATGTCCTTGGCCATTGTTCAATTCCTCGTCGAACTCTACGTGCTACGGGTTCATTGCGAAGCAAGCACGGCGAGCTGATCGGGTGAATCAGCGACCAACTTCGTGCGGTACTCAACTGTCAAATGAGTGATCTCATGAACCGTTGCAAGCCGTTCTCGTATGTTTTCCGCATTCACTGCTGGGCTGCCCAGAACACTCACAATCGCAGCGCGGGCTTGCGGCCCCACCTGCCAGACATGAAGATCAATGATCGAAGCATCTCCCGGTTGCTCAACCAGTTCACGAATCTCTTCAGCGACATGATCATCTGTCTGATCGAGCAATACACCCGCAGTCACCCGCATCAACGACCAAGCCCAGCGCGCAATGACAACTGCACCCACAATCCCCATTGCAGGATCGAGCCATACCCAGCCAAGGTATCGACCAGCAAGCAGTGCTGCGATGGCCAGAACCGAAGTCAGTGCATCTGCAATGACGTGAACGTAAGCAGAGCGCAAATTATTGTCGTGACCATGCGCATGGTGAGATTCATCGTGGCCGTGGTCATGCCCATGGTGATGATCATGACCACCAGACAGCAAAAGCGCGCTCACCACATTCACTGCTAATCCTACAATTGCGATAAAAGTCGCTGTTCCGAATTGCACTTGAGTCGGTTGAAAGAGACGAAATAGCGACTCTCCGGCAATTCCCAAGGAGACCAGTCCCAAAATCAGAGCAGAGGCGAAGCCACCCAGGTCTCCCACCTTGCCAGTTCCAAAACTGTAGCGCGCACTTGAGGCATGTCTTTTTGCGTAACCGTAAGCAGCTGCGGCTATGCCAAGTGCTCCGGCGTGCGTTGCCATGTGAAAACCATCTGCCAGCAATGCCATTGAGCCAGTGAGATAACCGGCAGTGATTTCAGCAACCATCATTACGACGGTCAGAGCCACTACCCACAAGGTTCGCTTGGCGTTTTCTTCATGTGATTTCCCAAGGAACATATGGTCGTGGGAATAGTCGATGTACGCATTACTCATTTGGGTAAATCCTATTTGGAATAGCGGCGAATGGCTTCGAGAAGCTCATCGACGCCTTTCGCTCTTTCTTCGTTGCTGAGTGTCGGATTCGCGACGTGTTCACGAGCGTGGTCTTCGATGATTTCATCCATCAGCCCATTGATAGCGCCACGGGTCGAAGCGACCAAAAGCAAGGTTTTCGAGCAGTCATCATCAGAGTCGAGTGCTCGCTCAATCGCCTGGATTTGCCCAGCGATTCGCTTCACGCGCTTAAGAAGATTGTCTTTGCTCGATCTCACATGACCCATACCATACCCCCCCTACCTATAATAAAAATATGATCACACGTTCCAACTAGCCATACAACCCAGGGAGCAAATACATCCGACCGGCAGCGTTGCAGCATTTGAACGCTGCAATCGAAACATTGAGCACGTCGCCTCGCCTTGCAGAACCAGTACAAGCCGTATGGGCAGGCCCGCACTCCAGTAATTCAATAGATAACGTATCGCCTATTTCTTGAGCTGCCATGGTCTATGGTTTAGGATCGAACCATATCCTCCCTGGGAGGATGCTCGCGCTCTTTAGAGACGAAACCAGCTGATTGCGTCTGTTCGTAAAAAGTCGGTAGCCACCTGCTTACGTACTTCGCCAATTGAGATATTTCATGTTGAAAATCTTAGCCAACCGAACCTACCGTCATCTCTTTCTCGCCCAAGTGATCGCGCTCGTAGGTACTGGTCTTGCCACAGTCGCGCTGGGCCTACTGGCGTTCGATCTCGCAGGAGCCCAAGCGGGCGCTGTCCTCGGTACGGCGTTAGCGATCAAAATGACGGCCTACATCGGCGTAGCCCCCATTGCAGCCGCTTTTGCAGAGCGCCTGCCCCGTCGGGCAATGCTGGTATCGCTGGATCTGGTGCGAGCACTGGTCGCGCTCGCTCTGCCGTTTGTGACGGAAGTCTGGCAGATCTACGTTCTGATTTTTGTTCTCCAGTCAGCCTCGGCAGCGTTTACCCCTACGTTCCAGGCGACCATTCCAGACATCCTGCCCGACGAGGACGACTACACCCGCGCCTTGTCGCTATCGCGTCTGGCCTACGATCTCGAAAGTGTCGCCAGCCCGATGCTCGCCGCCACGTTGCTGACCGTGATCAGCTTTCATAACCTGTTCGCCGGCACCGTCATCGGGTTTCTCGCCTCGGCGGCCCTTGTCTCCACAGTGCTTCTGCCAAAGGCGAAGCCAACGCCGCGACGGAGCATCTACGAACGAACCACCCGAGGCATGCGTATATTCCTGGCCACACCTCGCTTGCGAGGGCTGTTGGCTCTCAATCTGACGGTAGCGGCCGCCAGTGCGATGGTCATCGTCAACACGGTGGTGCTGGTGCAGTCGCGCTTCGCTCTGCCGCAGAGTTCTACGGCATTGGCGCTGGCTGCGTTTGGTGGCGGCTCGATGGTCGCGGCCCTGGTCTTGCCTCGACTCTTAAAAAACATCAAAGACCGAACGGCCATGCTGTTTGGCGGAGGAATATTGGTCGCGGGTTTAGCGGTTGGCATCAACCTGACCACCTATAACTTACTGCTGCCGCTGTGGATGGTGCTCGGGCTTGGCTACTCCCTAGCCCAGACTCCGAGCGGTCGACTGTTGCGTCGCTCGGCACATGCCGAAGATCGCCCGGCGTTGTTTGCCGCCCAATTTGCTCTATCCCATGCCTGCTGGTTGATTACCTACCCATTGGCGGGATGGCTGGGTGCCAATATCAGCCTCACCGCATCGTTTGTTGGGCTAGCTGTCGTGGCAGGCAGCGCACTGGTGATCAGCATGGTGATCTGGCGCCCTGCTCATGACCAAGAGACGATAAAACACACCCATGAGAACCTGTCAGACGATCACACACACCTAGAAGGTCAGGATGGCGTCGATCACGAACACCTGTATGTGATCGATGATCAGCATCGCCGATGGCCAGATAGACGTCAGTGAGTTCCTAGGATCTGCTAAGGCTGGTTGGTCAGCCTTCAGACCAGAAGACGTAGCGCTTGCAGAGCGACAAGATGGCCAGGATAGAACCAATAACCCCATTGCCGCACAGGCCAGACCTTGAAGATGAATGTTTGACGTAGAAGCCAGAGTCCAATCAGGGGGGCAACGAACGCAGTGCTCAAAGCCAACATTGAATAGATTTCCAAGTCCAACGCCCTGGTTACGATGCTACTGCGGGTATTGCTCAACAGGCATAGAGCCGCTGGCAGCAACCAAAGAGCACCGGGGGTTTTTATTGATACTAAGACAGCCGCTGGAACAAGTGAACCGTAGAAGCCGTACATCAGAGAATCATCCAGCACGTAGGCAACAGCGGCGGCCATCAACGCGATAGCGCCGCTCAACAAGGTGCGATGTTGCCATCCCAAGGCAATCACCAGCCCCAATGCAAGCGTCACCAACACATTGAATGATCCCGAGGTGCTGATGTAGCGATAAAGCACTTCTGAAATGGCGGCAAAAAACAGCATCAACGCAAGGTATCGACCATTCGTCGCCGTCAGCAATTCGCCCGGTTTGGAGCGCGCTACGTTGGCCGCAATGGCGACACAGAACAGCGGAAAGGAAAGCCTACCCGGAATGAACAGGTTGCTCATTTCCGGCCACACCAATCGTAAGTGGTCGATAACCATTTTGAGCATTGCCAGCCACTTGATCAGATCCAGGCTACTGCTTCGACTCTTGAGTGGGGAGAGCGGGGTTGTATGAGCCGTCTTCATGTCCACCCCAGCGTGACGGCGGTCAGCACGAGATAACGCATGCCCTTGGCAAGGGTGACGATCAGTAGGAAACTCCAGAGTGGTTCGCGCATGACTCCGGCGACTACCGTCAGCGGATCGCCAATGATGGGCACCCAGCTCAGCAACAGTGACCAGCGCCCGTAGCGCAGATAGGAGTGCTGGGCTTTTTCTAACTTGCTCTCGCTCAAGGGGAACCAGGGCTTGTGGCGGAATCGCTCAACAGAACGGCCCAGAAGCCAGTTCAGTGCGGAGCCAAGAACGTTGCCAAAAGTGGCGACCGCCAAGAGTGTAGATACGACGTATCGGTCGGAGAGCAACATTCCGACCAGCACGGCTTCAGACTGCATTGGCAATAACGTGGCGGCACCGAATGCAGCCAGGAAAAGGCCAACGTAGCTGGTGAGTTCGAACACTCAGACGTCGCCTTATGCGTTCAGGCCGATCCAGCCATGGAAGCCAACGTACAGACCAACACCGATGATCAGCACGCTGGACAGATAAGGGGCTCGACGCGCGACGGTGCCCATCCAAGGCCAGCGGTTGGAGGCCTGCTTGGCGCCAATTGCGGCGGCTGCACCGACGGTTACCAGTGTGAGCGCCAGACCAATACTGAAGCACAGGACTAGCACGCCACCCAACGCGACTTCTTTGACCTGAAGGCAGAGCAGCAGAACAGTAATGGCCGCTGGGCAAGGAATGAGCCCCCCCGTCAAACCGAACATGATGATCTGTCCCGTGGTGACCTCACGATTGGTGAATCGCTTGCGGATATCGTTGGCATGGGCACGCTCATGCGCATCCTGATAACCATCAATCGATAACTCCAACCCTTCCAGTTCTGAATGCGCGTGCCCGTGATCATGCTCCTGGAATTCCAAGTCGTAATCATGGGAATGGCCGGCATGGCCCAGACTCAAGCGTGCACTGAATTCATGGGGTTCCGGGATATTGACCGTAGACTCCAGGAAACCTTCGCGCTCAACAAATGAGAAGGTTTGCGTAATGCCATCAGGGCGGGTCGTCATCAAGCGAACGTCTGATGCTGACCAAGTATGCCCACTCAACGTTTTCACACGCCAGTGGGGAGGTATCCCCTCCTCGAATATCGACAGTTCTACGCGGCCATGGCCGGTATCAATTCGATGGGTTTCATCATGATGACCATGGTTATGCTCACCGTGGTGGTGATCATCACCTTGCTCGAACTCGAACATCTGCTCACCACGCCAGGTACGCCACAGCATCCAGAGCGCAATCACAATGATCAGGGCAGAGGACGCGAGCTGGAAGTACGGCTCCGTGGTTTGAGCGTCCAGGCCTTTGCCCAGATACATACCGCCGATGGCGACCAACCACACTACAGCGGTGTGCGACAGCGTCGCGGCCAGGCCCAACAATACGGCCTGTTTTACCGAGCCCCGGATGGCCACGATAAAGGCCGCCATCATGGTTTTTGAGTGGCCTGGTTCCAGGCCATGCAAGGCTCCGAGCAGAATGGCACTCGGAAAGTACAGCCAGGCGTGAGAACCACCCTGTTGCAAGAGTTCAGCGAAGTTGGGCATGTCAGACCTAGAGGTACTTGGTGATTTGTTTGAAAGCTTCTAGCGGAGCGCGCTCGCCGTTGTTCAGGGCCGACACGGTGTCCTCCAGACAGTGATCAATGTGATCCTGGATGAGCGTTCGCTTGGCCTGACATACTGCCTTCTCAACGGCATGCAACTGCTGAGCAATGTCCACACACTCACGACCCTCTTCGATCATGGTGATGATGCCGCGTAAATGGCCGTCCGCCCGCTTGAGGCGCTTAATGATTGCCTCGTGACTTTGGTGGGTGTGGGGATGGCTATGTTCGTGTTCTTGCTCACTCATGACTTGAGCCTCGGGCCTCAATGAATTACGCTGGCATCCTATCCCCCCCAGGGGGATATGGTCAAACGTATTGCGAACACGACAAACGAGTTAGAACCCCGGACACTATGCTCAGCAGATCCCTGACAACGACAGTGGTATTCGTGCTTGCTCTCGCCATGTTTATGGCTTGGGCTGGGCATGCCTATACGTTGTCGGTAACGACGACGTCACCTGCCTGGGAGATCGCGCAAGACACCTATCACGCCCATGACGGGCAGGCGGAGATGTCGAGCTTGAGCTACTCGGATCACTACCATTCCCCGCTGACTCCTGACCATCAGCATGAGACGCCGCAGCTCACCTCCGACTTGAGTTTGGCGGCACAACCAAAGCTCTCCATGCGAGTCGATGCCCCTCAATATTCCGTTCCTCGTCCGCCGATTTTCTTGATCGAGCGTCCACCCCGTCCGTCGTTCGCCTCCTGACCATGGCCGCACTGCGGCCTTCGATCTATGCAACGTAGGATTGATCTATGCATTCGCACTCGATGAGCGGCGTTGTCGCATTCACTGCGCCATCGCACCGCCCGCTACTGCTGTTGTTTTTACTTGTCGCTGCACTTTTCCTCGGGATGCCCGAGGCGATGGCTCACGCCGTCGCGGAAGGTGACAAGGGCTTCATCCAAGAAAATTCCGGCGTAATGTTGCTGCCCTTCATCTACATGGGCGCCAAGCACATGATGACGGGCTACGACCACCTGCTGTTTCTGTTCGGGGTGATCTTCTTCCTCTACCGCCTGAAAGACGTGGGGCTCTACGTCACGCTGTTTGCTGTAGGCCACTCGGTCACGCTGCTGCTTGGCGTACTGACCGAGGTCAGCATCAGCTCCTACATCATCGACGCTATCATCGGTTTTTCGGTGGTGTACAAAGCGCTCGATAACCTGGGTGCGTTCCAGCGCTGGTTCGGTGTCCAACCCAACACCAAGGTGGCCACGCTGATCTTCGGCCTGCTCCATGGATTCGGGCTGGCCACCAAGATCCAAGAGTACGAAATCTCGCCTGATGGCCTGATTCCGAACCTGATCGCATTCAACGTCGGCGTCGAGATCGGCCAATTGCTGGCTCTCAGCGCGATTCTCATTCTGATGGGGTATTGGCGGCGCACCGGCAGTTTCTGGCGCCACGCCTATACCGCCAACGTCGCCATGATGAGTGCTGGTTTCCTGCTGATGGGTTACCAGATCACCGGCCTGTTTGTCTCTGCGTAAGGAATTCTGACCATGTTCAATACTCCGCTTCCAACTGTTAATGAATTGCCAAGCACTCGCAAACTGGTGCGTTCGACCGTCATTGCACTGCTGACTGCCGTCGGCCTGCTGGTGACCGTTGTCATGCCTTCGGAATACGCCGTTGATCCAACGGGTGTGGGCCGAGCACTGGGGCTGACCCAAATGGGCGAACTGAAGATCATCCTTGCCCAAGAGGCTTTAGCGGATGCAGCTCCGCAGCAAGCATCAGCTCCAGCTCCAGCTCCAGCTCCGCATGTTGCGCAAGTTCAACCAGTTGCGAAACCTGCCCCTCAACCTGAAGCAACATCAACTCCTGCTTTGAAGGCGACCCAAATCACCGTAACGCTCAAGCCTGGTGAGGGGAAAGAAATCAAACTGGAAGTGCTGAAGGGCAAGACTGTCATCTATGAATGGACAGCATTTGGTGGGCCTGTGAACTACGACACCCATGGCGAGCCCTTCAACGGGGTAAAGGGTTACTTCCACAGCTACAACAAGGGCAAGCAGGTCAAAAGTGATAAAGGTGAATTCACCGCCATTTTTGACGGCACCCATGGTTGGTTTTGGCGTAATCGCAGCGACAGCGACGTGACCATCTCACTGAAAACGGCCGGCGATTACTTAAGCGTCAAACAGTAATTCGAAGCGCGCTGAATGTTCTATTTCCGAAAATGCAGCGTTCAGCCTGACCACAGACCATTTATCTCATCCATTTTTTGAAGAGTCATTCCATGAAAACTCCAGCAACGCTGATTCGTTCGATGCTCCTGATCTGCTTTCTTGGCCTGATGACGGCATGCGGTGGCGGTGGCGGTGAGAAAGGAACAACCTCCGAGAGCGCTGAGCACGGACACGCACACGAATAACACCCTGAATCAAACGAGGCCGCATATGCGGCCTTGTTTGTTTCTATATCTCAACCTACGTACCCAGTTCTATCACTCGGTTCAGCGGCAGATTAAAGTATTTAAGGTTGCCGTTGACGTTCTTCAATAGAAAAGTGAACAAGCTTTCTCGCCAACGAGCCATCCCGATACGCTTGATCGGAATAACCGTTTCACGGCTAAGGACGTAGGTAGAATGCATCGGGCAGAAATCCAGCTCATTCAAGTGTCAGAGACTCAAGGCTGCGGGTACGTCAGGCTCCACGATAAAGCCAAAGTGCAGGCTAACCCGGGAAAATCCTTCACCATAAGCATCAACTTCAAACCGCCGATCATCTGGCACGCACGGCTGTCTCCAGGTTCCACAGTTGGTAACACCACCTGCTCGTGCAGAACTTGTTTATGCAATAGATTGTGCGAAAGCGTACGAAGGGCAACATCAGCACTGGAATGACAGCCGGGACATACCAACAGTTATGTCAATCCACAAAAAAAGGCGCCACTAGGGCGCCTAAGCCGTCTCCAAAACCAAAGGAGAAACAAAGAGACGGGTGTATCTGGTAATCGGACACCTGGTGCCGAGGGCTAGTGCCCGTTAAAGGAGTTGCAGTGGATATTCGACAATCAGTCGGACCTCGTCCAAATCAGATTCGAAATCGGTGGCTCGTGTCGTTGCCTGGCGAACACGCAAAGACATGTCCTTCAGAGAACCTGACTGGATGACGTACTTAGCCTCAATGTCTCGCTCCCAACGCTTTTGGTCCTGTACTGGGGCACCATCCGCTCCGCGACGCATGTACACGCTGTTCGCGTTGGAATAGTCCGCGTCCCAACCCTTCGCGTAACGAGTCATGAAGCTAAGACCGGGGATGCCGAAAGCCTGCATATCTAGATCATAGCGTAGCTGCAAAGATTGCTCTTTCGGGGAGTTGAAGTCGCTGTACTGAATAGAGTTATCCAAGAAAATCGAATCTGATTGACGTAGGTAGTCAAAGTCGTCGTTGCCATTGTTACGCTGATACCCGACGGTCACCGTATGAGCTCCGAATTTGACCCCGGTCTTGCCGCTCCAGATGTTGTTATCGAAGCTCCCCAGAAGTTTTTTTCCCTCATCAACGGCTCGGTAATAATTAAAGCCACCAATCAGCGATACGCTGTCTGAGAGTGGATAGCTCAATGAGGTGCCCGCGTAATACTGGTTCCAAACATCCTTGAATTGGCTGGTGTAAAGACTTACACCTACGTGCTCATTGACGGTGTAATCGCCCCCTAGATAAGCAATCCACGGAGCATCAACCGCCCCGGCGTAGAAAGTCGAAAAGCCATCACGCATGCCACTGGAGTTGGGTTGGCTCATCGCATGCAGCCGACCACCCTGAAGGGTCAGGTCTTTGATGCTGGTGTTGGTAAACGTTGCACCACGGAAACTTTCCGGGAGGAGTCGGGAATCCCCATACGCCACGACAGGAGTCGACGGAAAGACATCCCCTACCTTGACGACTGTATCCAGGAAACGGACCTTTGCGGCGCCGCCTACTTTTGAATAGGAGTCTTCAGGTTGGCCTTTACTGTTGTGCGGCAAGACATCGACTGAACTTCGAGCTCCTGAGCGACCATCGCCTGAGTCAAGCTTGAGGCCTTCCATTGCAAACGCATCGATGCCGAACCCGACGGCGCCTTGTGTAAAACCAGACTCAAAACGACCGATAATGCCATGAGCCCACTCTGCTGAGTAGCCATTGCCCGTAGGACTTGACTGGCCTTTTCGATAATCTCGATTGAAATAAAGATTTCGATTGAGAATACTAAAGGTGCTCCCCTCAATGAACCCTTCAGGCTTTTGTTCAACGCCCACTGCAACTTGCCCCATGCTCATGCCAAGGGCAATGAGAGAAAGACCGTAAAAGCTTTTATTGTTCATTTAACACTCCAGGCTTTAGCTTGGCAGAGTTTCTTTGTGAAATATTTTTATCATTATAAAAGCCACCGGCACGTGAGGGTTTCCTCTACGCGCCGGCAGACATAATTTCATACAATAGATAACTCCAGCGTGACCTGAAAATTACTTCTATGTCAGCGAACAGTAAGCATGCCTAAAAATATATCGAGTAGTCTGGTGCAGACATCGCTTATCTCTACTAGCTTCCGTGCGGGCAGTTTGTGCCCATGACCATGTACTCCAAGGTGTTGAGCTTGCCCGCCGAATCTTCATATGTCATGCGCGAAGGGCCTACGCTACAGGTTTTGTTAGCTTGCGTGACACTGACCACCTTCTGAACATCGAGGTTCATGCCATATTTATAATGCACAACTTCAGGTGCCGTCTTTCCGTTTTTTAAGGCGTACTGCTCCATCGCCTTCTGGTTCTCTTGCATCATTCGACCATAAACACGGTCACCGCCTCCTTCAGCCATGGCCAAAGAAGACAAGGTCAAAATGGAAGCGGCAAAAAACACTTTTAATGATTTCATGATTTTCTCCTAGAGTTCACTTACTTCTGACTAGAGGATAATCAATGATGCCTTTCAGAAAGCTGCCGCCAATATTACATATGTGTAAGGTGTCCCATAGTACTCGTGAGCTCGACTATTAAAAATTTAACTTTTTAGCGGAGTACGCTGAATGCGTCATACGAGCATCAGAAATCAACTCGCGTTCCACATGGAGTATCTACAAGCTTTTTATTAAAAACTACATATCCTCCAGCTCATGGAGAGGTGCTTTACCGCTCCAGGTGGATAAGTCGTCTGCGCGCAGCTAGATGAGACAGCGAACGTACTACAAAAGCCTTATGGGCTGAGAAAATTAGGGGCTATGTTGAGCACCGAAAACACAATCGATAGGCTGGTCTTTAACAGCCATACAAAATCGTCCCTGTATTTTATCGCGGCCAGCAGCAAAGCCCCGACGATTGGCAGCAGGGACAGCGCCTTCAGCAACCGAAAGGTCCTGGTGAGGGTTCGGCCCTGCTTGTCGACTTGGTCGATGGTGATCCTGAGCAAGCCCTGAAGTTTCGGGGGATAGGTTTTTATCTTGTCCTTAAAATCATCGAAGATGACATTGAAGCTGTGCAGCAGGCGCTCCGTTTGCAGCATTTGATTTTGAAGGATCGCAAGCAGCACCACAGAGACCACTGCCAGCCCAAGGACAAGGATAAAACCTTCGAATCTTGAGGTTGTTTTCTCCAGAACGACCAAACCCGCTAACGATATCGGCAGGGCGAGCATCTTGCCGGCGATGTCGCCCAGCACCCCGCTAAGCTTAGTGCCATAGTCAATTTCAGCTTGGGCCACCTCGCGCCGGGCCCGCTCAAACGAGAAGCTATAGACATAGGTTTGCAGATTCGCACGGTACGTGGCGAGGACCTCCCGCCACTCCCGCACGATCACCAAGAACAGATTCGGCTCGCTCTCAAACTTCTCGATGACGCTAGCCACCGCCATCCGAATCATTAATTTTCGTTCGGAGAGGTGTGCCTTGTTTTCGTTTTTTCGATTGAGTATTTCTTCCAACAAGCTCAGGTGGTTGAGCTCATAGTCAAGAACCTCGATGTCAACCTGAGTAGGCAACAGAAAAGTTCTCGGAGGCTTAGCCCCATCAGGAGGCAAGGCAAAGAACAGATTATAACCATCTTGGCTGCTGTCTTTGTCGACACCGATCGCTAGCAGTGCAAGCAGCTCGATCAGCCGGCAGATGCGTCTGAGCGCCTTAATCGTCGGAGGTTCAGTGTCATCACTGTCCGCCCAACTGAGCTCAACAATGTATACGTTGCTCGGGAATTGGCCCTTGCCCAGTGAGCCATTGCGAGCGACAAATTCGCCTAAGTTAGTGTAGAACCGGCCCGACTCGTTCGATGGCAAGCGGAACTCAATATCGAGAGAGTCTGCTTCTTCAGAGCAATGCTCGAACTTGCCATAGGCTGCGGGAAGGCCATCACACATTCGCAACGCACCGATAATGTCAGGCGTTGGCCTCCCCTCATAGCGGATGACCCCGTCCTCAATGGCGGGCGCTCCGATGGCGCGGTAAAGAGCTACCACATTAGAAAACATTCTTAGCCGACCCTTGCCAGCAATTCTTTCTCGATCACACCAACCAGTTCGGCAGTCAGATTGGACAGGGTCAACTTCTTCCGTCCCTCATCATAATAAACGTCTGCGGCCGGATCCTTACCTAACGCTCCACGCTCGAATTGCAACGACCAGTTAGCCGCGTCCCCCTTGATACGGGTCTTCTCTTTCAGCGATTTCGCATTGACCGTAAAGTCGTCTGGCACCTTATGTTTCTCACTATTCAAATAGTCTTTCAGCCCAACAATTTCATCCACTAAGTCAGCGGGTACGTGTGCGACAGCGACGTGGCAGATAGCGTCCAAGCGCGCAGACTTGCCTGCGGCCAACTGCTCCTCCAGATACTTGATAACCGACTCTTTGGCCTTATAACCAAAGCCTTTTAACGTTTTGTTGTCGCGAAAAAACCGTGCAACGTTATCAATGGCATTTTTGGTAGCGCGTCCGGAAGCTACTCCTTTCGCACAACCAAGTGCGGAAATGAAATAGTCGGATGCCTGACTATCACGGCCCCGACTGATGAAGCACAGATAGGTTGAATCCACCTCATCCTCCGCGTCATCCTCATCCTGCTCAGGCGCAGCAACGGCCGCAGCTGCCATAGCCTTTATGGCCACGAAGCTCGCTAAGTTTATCCTGGCGGCCTGCTGAACCTTGTTGAGATCGACCTCTTGAATTTCCTTAGGCACATAGTTCTCGTCCAGCTGAATACCACCGCGTTCCTTCATGCTGGCGACCAGGAAAAAATCTGTTGCGCCCGCGGTGTACTGGGCGCAAAGGATATGGCCACCGGTCG
The DNA here is from genome assembly GCF_034044025.1 of Pseudomonas sp. SED1. NCBI lineage: Bacteria > Pseudomonadati > Pseudomonadota > Gammaproteobacteria > Pseudomonadales > Pseudomonadaceae > Pseudomonas > Pseudomonas sp. SED1. Next base: position 73,104 of record NZ_JAXCIS010000177.1, on the reverse strand, counting down.
ATAAGACTTGATTACCGGCTTGCTCCACCAGTTGGTCCATTGCCAAGTGGGTCAAGTCGATAAATTGCGCTTCATCATCTTGTACTTCTACGAACGCGGTGAAGCGCTCTGGAAACGGCCCCTGACGGTCATCATTGGCAAACTGGCCGTAAACTACACTGTTGCCTTCTTTGCCGATGAGGCCGTGGATACCATTGACCAGAAAATGCAAGGCGGGATTTTCAGTATCGAGCGCCACATCCTTCTTGACCACCTCGGAGATAAAGCTGGTCTTGGCCAGCTTCTTGAAGCTGTGAATAATGGCAGTTTTCAGCGTGATCATAGGTCGAATTCCGTTCCGATAGTATCAATATGGAATCACTGAAAATAACACCTTAACCAGCAAACTTCAGGGCTTATCTCGACACCCGACAACACTTACGGGCTTCAACGCCTAGGTGATCAGTAAGACCGCACGAACCCATTAACTGTATATACATACAGCTTAATAAGCTACGCCGTTCATTAGCAAGAAGTTCGGAGCGTTGAAGCGCGGACCGCGTCATCTCGGATTGTCACAGACCATGGTCTTTATCATAGACTCAGTCTGAGAAAATTTTCCCAGCCTTATCCGTCGGTGCTGGAGCTCAACAGGGGAGTGTGGACCACTATCGCGGACTCTCGCGCTTGATCGCTCGGACCCTTCGTTTGAAGCAACTCTTCAATGGAACATATCCCAAAGATCACTCATGGTTCTGTGTAATGCCGCAGGAGGCCTTTTGCCTGCTGACGAACAGATTCTGGGAGGGTCTGATCTCGAGACAGCTCACGCAAGAACTCGCCTGCTTGGACAATACTCCGGGTACGCTCGCAGGGCATGGTCATGTGTCGCCACTCCGCTAGAATTTGCACTTCACCTTAGAAAGCCCATCACCATCGCCAAGGGCTCTGTGGGTGCGAGCCATTCGTTTGAATTGAAGCAAGCACGCCGCTTGGCTCACCAGAATTAAACAAGGTCTCCATGGGCCTATTTTCAAGGACGAATACTGATACGTGGCCATCACAACGTTTTGGTAAGCACCGAGAAAAAACCGGGATAGTTGAGTCGGTCGAAGCCTAAAATATTAAACGACTCTCAGTACAGGCTCTGCGCGACGTCCAGGTTTGCTCGTACCCTTTGGCCGGGCCCCATCAACACATAAACGGTGTTTTTTGTCTCGAACAGGCAATCGTGAGTGAAGGAAACACCCAATGAGGTTCTTACCCAATGACCCCGTGGGAAACGTCCATTGCTATCGTGGAGAACAAATAAAGCGTTGACCAGAGTAGGAGTCACTCCTCTGCTAACAACGACCTTTAACTGACGGGGGGAGACCGCTAAATCAAACACCGCCCATTCAGCGACTAGGCAGTAGGGGCGTCCTGGGAAGTGAAATCCGACCAGAGCCACCGCGTCTGAATGAGCAAGGTCACATCCAGGTATTTTTTCACCCCCGGAAAGCAGTTCTACTAGGTCCGCCAGATTCATTCGTCCCTCCGACCCACTTCAAAAATCGAGTCGAATGATCAATCACACCAATCAGCATAGCTGCCCGTAAATCGCCCGGTCTTAACTCCGATGAACAGCAGGCAAAACTTCGCTCATCTCCTCAACAGCTGACGGTTAGCCCTTTCGCTATGGTCTGATTTACGCCGAGATATCACTGATTGTGGGCTCACGTTCTCAAGACCTACAGCTCTACGTATACCCCGCCTCACTGAACACCACTATTTCAATGGGTGGTGTTGCCGTCTGGAGTGGATTGCGCCAGCTACCGACGTAATGCCATTGCACATGCTTGAATCCGACGTAGAGATAGATGCCGATGTCTGCGGCATTGACTGGGCGATATTGGCGTGTGCGGCATAGACCCGTATCTGCGGAAGCCGCTGATATCGGTGCACGTCCAATGCCCCATCGATACGCAATTGGCGTCGGTATAAATAGTGACATCCACCGCGCAGCAATTCGCCTCAGAGATCATCGGATCCAGAGCATTGCTGTGCCATTCCATAAAAATGTCTACTAGAGCTTTGTATTGGACGCGATCATCTCTAAGTATGCATTGCCACCCATGGGAATATCATAACCTGGTGGCCCTTCCCATTGCCGAGAGACGCCGGTATTTCTAAGCGTAACTTCACAATCAATACCTTCTTTAACCATGTTATCTAAATCCCACTCAAAGTGATTTATGAAAGCTTGGCAGGCCACATGAGGTACTGTAGTCAATAACCTTAAGCTGGAGCTGTTTGGGGGTAACTTAAGTCTCGCGATCTCCGACATCGTCCATATAAATCTCCGTAACCGGAAATGCCAAAGAGATTCAAGATGAAGTTCAAGTTGTTCTGACACCAACGGAAATGACTTACGAGTCGCACGCTCCCTACTTAATTTTCGCGGCAAAAGTGCAAGCATGTTAGTGATATTTACTCGAACCTGTTTTTGGGTGATGCGGTACAAATTTTCAACACCTTTCTTAAGAATGGTTGCGTATTTTTCGTCCTCATCGCTCACCACCGACTCGATACGATTCTTCTGCTTTACGTCCCTAGTAATTACACTCAACAACCAGTCCTTATCGTTTTCGTTGAGCCAGCGTGTTACTTGATAGGCATTGACCCAAAGATAGTCCATACCAATACCTGGCTTAACCTCAAGTAGTATTGAGATTTTCTCTCGATAAGCCTTTTTTTTACTCTCTGGCAAAGCTTTCCCTTTAAGACGGACCGTCGGGTTTACTGAGCTAGTAAGTAGAGACTCTTCCGCTAAGCATTTCTCAAATTTCTCTGCACTATCAAAAAGATGGAGAGATATTAGAAGGTGCCGCGCCAACGGCATATCGATTTGACCTCTTGTTGTCGATAGTCTAATCCATTGGCGTCGGATGCCAGCTCCGTATGCCAGGTCAATTTTCGAAATAGTTTCATCGCCGAACTTATCGCGAATACTGCTAAACAATTTAGCAGTGCCAATGAGATTTCCGTGAACAAACCCACGTTTCTTTGCTTGACGCCGATAACAGGCCGCCAAAACCTTATAATCCACCGATGGCAGATTGCATTGCAGAATATCGTTTACAAAAACTGCATACTGTCGCTCTTCAGATGAGGCCAGTAAACGGTTCGCAGGTGTAATAGCGTTCCATCCACAAATACAATCCTCGGTTAAAACAGGTAATAACTTGTTTTTACGAAAGAAAGGGTGAGAGCAATTCGGACAAGATTGAAGAAGCTCCTCGCCGTGCCGCCAGCAGGCCGTAACGCCCGGCACATGATGAGCGCGGTGCCAATATGCATAACCTGACTCTATGAGGTCGGCTTGCACACAGGCTAAGCAAATCTTGGCTCTGCTATTTTTGGTGCCCTCCCACCTAGGCACTCGAGCAACATCTGACAAAACTCTGTCCAGTTCCTTAGAGGGGTCTTTTGATAACCCTATAAAAGGCCTGTATGCAGGAAAATGAGTATTAATTTCAAGCAACTCATTAAAATTGCTTTCTTTAATTCCTGGTAATCGAGATGCAAGATTTTCTAATTGCTTCGGTATAATCGAAAGTTGAAATGGGGCAACGCCAAAAAGATCATGAAACGTTTCTGCCTCAGTTTTGTTTCCGGACAAAAAATGGTACCGAGTAATACGAGATAACAGTGTCTCGTCTGGCATCGATATTGGGAAAAAAAGAATGCTTGACATGAGTAGCCGACTTTCTAGCGTGGGTTCTGGTAGGACGTGGATCCTGTGAAGGAGTACTTTTATCACATATCACCCTGTACCCAGGCAAGGATTTTTATGAACGCAGCACAGAGCGAACAGCCATCAACTACAACTTTAAAAATCAGCCGTTTTTATTCGGTGTCATAATATAATACCGAACACATATAAATATCCTTCGTGTATCGCTTCGCCAAAAACTCACACAGCGAATCTATTTTCTGCTCATTGACGGGACTTCTGGCGATGGCGTTACAGAGCAACACCCATACTAGAATCAGAATGCAGTCCGCCTGTGCGCGGTTTTCTGATACACGCTGTTCGATATATAGATGATTGAGTAATTGGTCTGCCGTCCAGTTTTATCTTTCGCTCGGCCCAGCTCAAACGCCTCCTATGGAATGCATCAAGGGTTTCGCATTCAGCTGCCAGTGCAGCCTCACAGCGCGGCAGCTTGTTGAGCTGCTTTTCAAACCTAGATAACACATGAAGCTCTCTGCCTATTTTTGTCCGTGAGATACGGATAGGTTTACCTGGAAGCGTTCGTAACATTTCAGCGCATTGAACCACTTCGTTGGCAAGGTTAAGGTCGAGGGCTTTGAATCTTTCTGCCTGCTGTCCGCGCGGTCTGTGGGCTTTACCTGGCTCTTGTGTACGCTCGGACAGCCATTGCCGATCGTTTCGATGAAGCCACACATAATCTCGACACTCATGAGCTAGGCGAGCTCTGTAATCCCCCTCAAATCGATTCCTCCTATCATCCAGCTGTTTCGAGAACCTTGCCTCTTTCCATCGGTCAGGTCCATCCGAAATCGCGCGTATCATTCGGTAGACGCACGTAACCGAGTTCCTTGTTTCTGACGCTATGGTCTTCGCGTTAGCCCCCGAGAGCGCCAGCGTCCAGATCGTTTCAGATGCCTCACCCATATACTCATTGGTGCTTGAGCGATTGGTTGAAGATCCGTTGGCAGCTCGTCCACCAGGAGTTTCGGTAATGGCAGTTCGATTAAGCGACTCGGTAATACGCCCGTTCTGTCGCAGTATCCTTTCCATGTCGACCTTCAGCGCACAGGCCAGCAGGATGAATTTCAGCGGATGATGGGTTCCCCTCGGCTTACGCAAAAGCTTCAGAACCCAGGCCGCCGGTATATCCGCAGACGATTTGCTCAGTATCGAGTACTCCCCTGAGGAGGGAAGAGCCTCAAAGAACGCAGACATGTGCCGCGCCAATCTACCTAAGTGCAGCCGACCAATGTCAGAAGCCATTTCCAAGGCAATAGCGCTATCCAGAAACACCGATCGAATCGCATCAGGACACAATGGAGGAACATCAGTCTCAAGCACCTGCATCGAACGTTGCGCTATTTCGTGCAGAGCACTTTGTAGATTTTGAGGGATGTCTAACGAAATGGAGTGAGACTGAACGTCCTCATCGTCCGGTAAGTGCATTCTTCGAGAGTTTCGGCTTAACCAGCGGTAATCAAGGAACTTCAACGTGGTTCCATGGTGGGGACAGATCAAAACGCCTGGAAGCTGATGCACACGGTGCCAGTACGCTGCTCCCAGACAGGCCATGTCCTGGGCAATACAGTCGAAGCAAAATCGCACTCTCGAAGCGAACCCGAGCCGACTCGCGATTAACCCCAACTTTAGCATCAACCCCTCGCCGTTTCCCGCCATCAAGGTATTGGCGTCGTCGACCTGTTGCTTGGTCAAAAAAGGTTCGTAGTAGGGCAGCTGCGTATGGCGCTTTATGACCTCGTCTAGCGATAAGCCCGTGCCACACGGCAGCGCGTCGGCAAGCTCAGCTAGTCGACATGGAAAAGCTACGTTCTGCGAGAAGAAGTTCGCGGACCGCGCGCCATCAAAAACTGCTCCGCAGCTACGTACGCCACAGAGCCGGGCGTATCTCGAAAGGACACTGTGAAGCGTCTCATCGGGAAAAACGGCCGGAAAGAAATGGAATTTGAGCCCCATTTCGTCACCTTTTATTCACCCCTTCCGATACAACGGGGAGAATTCAAATAGATCGCTGTTTATCCAACCGGCGCTTTTCAACGCCTCAATGGAGTCTTCACTTTCACTTAGCGCCTGTGCCTCTGACGTCTCAACTGCCACCGCCGCAGGCGACTGCGATTTGACTTGGTTAACAGCCGCCACATTAGGTTTTTTCGCACTATTGTCGCTACGACTTATGACACTGCGCAGCAACGCCAGTCGCTCCGGCCGAGCCAGACCATCGAACGTCATCATGTCGCTTAGTTGGTCTTCAATCGGGAGCAAATCATCGAACTGCCGCATCCGTTTCGGATCTCGGCTTCGCAGGGCGGACAAAGCTGGCTTCAATATTTGCATCTTGGTGTTGCTGACCAACGCGATTGTCTCGGCGGTAACGCATTCCGAACCACTCTGGATCGCATACCTCTGACTGAGCACCAAAAGCTTCACCAAAAAGTCGGTGACGCCTTGTGTATGCTCATACAGCGCATCAAACACATCCTCGGTCAGTTCGGCCGGCTGCTGGTACCACTGATAGCTCCAGAGGTTTTCAACGAGCATGTGCCACTCGTCATCGTCCTTCTCAAAGCGTTTAAATTCGAGTACCCCGACGCCGCAGCAACGCCTTGCGTTGCGCATGACGTCCGAAAATAGGCTGATCATCGAATTTGTCCCGATGAACACCACGGGAATGCCGATGTTGTTCACTAGATGGAGGAAGAAATTCAACATGTTGTCCTTGCCCCCGGTTTTCGCCAGGTGCAGGTTCTGAAGTTCGTCGATCAGCAGAGCTCCGATGAAAAATGTACTCGCAACTTGTTCCATTTGTTGCAACGAGTCATTGATGTTCCGAGCCCGATACCGCTTGTAGTAATCCTCATCACCTAACGCTCGCCCGACCGCATAGAAAAATTGCTGACAGAAGCCAGCCAGCGACCCATCTCGGGGGCAGTCAAGCTTGAGCCAGGTGATCTGGGTATGGACGAACTGCTTTCCTTCATAACGCTCGTGTCGAATCGTTTGAGGGTAGAGACTCAAAATGGCTTCGAGTGCGGTGGACTTTCCAATGCCACTAAGGCCAACCAAACTGAACGTTTCGGCAGTGGACTTGAATCCATCATGGTAACGCTGCGCGCCAGAAAGCGAGTGTAGATGTCTGACAGTGTCTGGAGAGGTCGGGTTGCGTCCGACGTACCCACGTCGGACCAGCAATGAAAATACGGACTCCAGATCAATATGGACTAACAGAGGCTGAACCACCGTCCTCAACCGGTCGATACAGTGGATTCGAGCCGACGGGGCAAGGGTGAGCTCCTCGGGATCAACACGACGGGGAAAATTAGAGATCAACTGGCCTGCCACCTCTTCTGAGAAGATCGGTGGCAGCGCTTCGATGAGCGGATTACCCGCGTAATCGGAAATCGCCTGCTTGGTGTAGCTTGCGAAAACTTGGGCGCCTTTCATTAGTTTTTTCCTGGGCGGAGTCGTTTGAGCATATCGATGACCTGAGCGCTGCGAGGGCCGGCAAAGTTCTCCGAGCGTTCTCGGGCGGTCTCTGCCTTCTGCCCAGACGGTTCAACCCTCACACCCTCTGGCACATGGGCGGTCTCCCGCTCCTTGAGGCGTTCAACAGCGCGGTTCTCACGAATATTTCCAATCATCTCGGCCTTGGTCGCAGGTGCTGGCTCTTCCTTTCGCTCAGCCATCGCACCGCTGACGATTTGATTAACTTCCTCTAGAAGCGAAATCCGACTCTCCAACTCAGCGCGTTTATGCGCCGGAGGAGTCTGGCGGTAAGCTTCGAGCAGGTCGAAAACTTCATCGGATCTATAATCAGCATATTTGCTATCAGACTTACGCAAGTCGCAACGGATGAACTGTTTGTTGTCTCCCCGGATCCAAATATGTGCTGAGGAATTCGGGTCATACCAACACTCTATCGACCAAACCCCGCGGCTACGGGCTTTCGCAAACCAGTTGTTCTCGATTGCTACATCACAGACGTAGTGCATCCCTCGGAATAGCACACCACCCTTTTGCACCGTTGCTTGCTCGCGCGGAAGCAAATGGAGATAGACCAGCTCGTCGGGATGATTGTTTGGTTCGACATGGCCATTTTCTAATGCCCAAGTCCAGATACCTACCGGCGTCGGATCGACACCGTCGTTCATCATCTCTTGAGTGAGCCTGTCGGGCTGCCTGTTGAAGCGGTTATAGTGAAGGACGCACTGGATGATGATCTTGGTGAACTCTTTAATACTCAGCGTCGCGTCGAGTCGGTAATCTCGCTCGCCACGCTCCTTCTCCCTAGCCGCTACACCACCTGGAAGCCACCTGATACCTGTCAGATCGTTCAGGATACCGAACCGGCTCTCCACCATCGACTTCCAGTCCGGTCGGTAAGGCGGAGCGATTCCCAGCTCGATATTCAGGCCAGTGGCAAGACCTTCAGCTGCTTTCCCCAACATCTCGCCTCGATCAGCGTAGATGTGATGTGGGAGGTGGTGACAGGCCCATTCCTCTGGATCGATCGTGACCCCATTGGTAGCGCAAAACTGAACCTTCGAAGTGAAAGCGTTGAACAACGCTTGCCTGGCTCCGTTCCAACTCGGCCCCTCCAACCCGATGTAGAGACCGACGATCATGCCGGAAAAGCTATCAATGACGACGTACACAACCGGCCGTCCAATGAGCATTCGCCTGGAGTAGCCGTTCACGAGATAAATGTCAGCAATGGTGGCATCGATCTCAAACTGATGGCAGGGGCCGCGAAGCCAGTCACGCACGGTTCCGGAAAGGGGGCGGCAATCTTTTAGCCACTTCCGCATTCCCTTACGGCCACGTTCAGTTTCAACCTCGTCGAAATATTGCTTTCCCCAATAATCGAACTGTCTAAAGGAGGGAATTTCCGATTCGGGTAGGAGACGACCACTCGATTCTGGATTTTTCGACAGGTCTTTCGCTGTGTAGAACCTCCTGAGCATCTCGACATAGGAGCTGGTTATCGTAGAGGTCTTATCCCCCACAAATAACGAGTAACCGATACGGATACAGCGCTTATCCAAGGTATCGATAACCTTGGTCGGTGAAACGGCAATACCTTGATACTTTGGTTTCCTACCCGGGGGTTTTGCGGGATCATACTTGCGCTCAGGAACTCCGACGCCCGCGTAGTTTTTCAAGAGCGCATTTCGAACTTGGCCATTGATCCAGTAACGGTACAGAAGTCGATAGATACTCTTGCGCTGTAAGCCGAGCTCAACAGCTCTAGCGCCGACCATTCGCCCCATCTCACCGGGAGCAAATATCTGACCTGGATAACCTGAGTCGATCAGGGGTGCGATGATGTTCCACTTTTCATCCCTTTCCCGCTTCTTTTTCTCATCCAGGTCATCCTCTAATACTAAGAGAAACTCAGGCGTAACAATCTTGGCTGGCTTCGTATCACCTGCAATGAGGGAGCCGCGAAGCTCCTCCAAGCCCAAACCAATCGGTTGGCGGGGCGGGTCCGTTAATTGGATCAAAACGACCGCATCGTATAGCTCATTGACGTACAAGACCCTAACAATGCCCGGCACAACTGAAAACTCAGTGAGCGGTTCGAAACAATCATTGACTTGGACTTTCATGATAAGCCCTCCGCCGCCAGTGAAATTTTTATTGGGCTTTCGATGATTTCAAAGGTTGGTAGTGGTGCAGTCATTTGAATTGGAGTACCAACCAAATCTACCTTGATCGACTTAGCCCATATCAGGTGATGGTACAAAGCCCGAGAATCTTGATAGGTGATAAATAAACGTGCCGCAATCTTTCGCAGACTTTCAGCAGTACTCCACGGGTAAGGACGACAACTCGCTAAGTGCCCCAAAAAATCTGAATGCAATGATGGCTCTGACAAGGCGCGCGGCAGCTGAGCGAACTTCCTGAGTAAGCCTAAATTCTTGATCAAATCGGGGCTGAACATTTCTTCAGTGACAATGGCCCACTCAACGTGTTGGCCAGCCCAGAAACGCTTTTCGATCTCAAATTTTTCCAACGTCCTCTTGGCTGGTTTGCCTTCGAGGTCGCTGCGGTATTTGATTGTTCGGGCTACAGATTTAAAGCTGCCGTCAGGCTTTTTTATTGTTAATAAAAAATCCGTGGTCATGACGTAAGGAAGCACTGTCTTCGGATACCTGGGGTATCGCACTCCGATAGAGCTCGCGATTGCTTGAGCGCTTTCTCGCGGCAGCAATGGATACTGCTCGCGTATATCCACAACATCTTCCGAAAATTCGCATACCAAAAAATAGGCGCGTTCTAGGTCAGAAAAGAGGTGGTGGAGGCGATCGATCTTCACACCTTGGATCTTGTGGGAGCGTCCTCTGGAAGGCACGTCTTGGACGCGCAGCCACGGCAGATAACTGGCACCAGCTCCGCTACCGAATCCATTCGAAATATGCCGCTGAATATCTGTCTCAGACGAAAACCTACGACCGCGCAATGCTACCTCCTTCGTCCGCCGGGACCGCCTCTCCTCCCCATGAAAATAGTTATAGGAAAAAATCGTCCACCATCTACCGATGGTACAGCGATCTTTAGCCTACTCCCGGAGCGGAACGAAGCGGAGAATCTAGACCGATGGCTCAGCCCCAAAATGGAAACCCCCGTAGATACGGGGGTTTCGGCCTTGTGTCAATCTATGTTGTGTCGTGTCAATCTTTATTGTTTTGTGTCAATCTTTATTGTTAGAAACCAGGGGTTTTGCTGGTTCTGGTGAGGCTTATTCCACCGTCACCGACTTCGCCAGGTTGCGCGGCTGGTCAACGTCAGTGCCCTTGAGCACGGCGACGTAGTACGACAGCAACTGCAGCGGGATGGTGTAGAGGATCGGCGACAGGGTGTCGTGGATGTGCGGCATGTTGATGACGTGGGTGCCTTCGCCATTGGTCATGCCGGCCTTTTCATCGGCGAACACGATCAATTGGCCGCCACGGGCGCGCACTTCCTGCAGGTTGGATTTGAGCTTCTCCAGCAGTTCGTTGTTCGGCGCGACGGTAACGACTGGCATGTCGTCATCCACCAGGGCCAACGGGCCGTGCTTCAGCTCACCGGCCGGGTAGGCTTCGGCGTGGATGTAGGAGATTTCCTTGAGCTTGAGCGAACCTTCCATCGCCACCGGGTATTGCGCGCCACGGCCGAGGAACAGAGTGTGGTGCTTGTCGGCGAACAGCTCGGCGACTTTTTCCACCGTGCTGTCCATAGCCAACGCTTCGCCCAGGCGGGCCGGCAGGCGGCGCAGTTCTTCAACCAGGTGCGCCTCGACGCCTTCGCCCAGGGTGCCGCGAACCTGGCCAAGGGACAGGGTCAGCAGCAACAGGCCGACCAACTGGGTGGTAAAGGCTTTGGTGGAGGCCACGCCGATTTCGCGACCGGCCTGGGTCAGCAAGGTCAGGTCGGATTCGCGCACCAGGGAGCTGATGCCGACGTTGCAGATCGCCAGGCTGCCGAGGAAGCCCAGTTCCTTGGCATTGCGCAGGGCGGCCAGGGTGTCGGCGGTTTCGCCGGACTGGGAGATGGTCACGAACAGGGTGTCGGCCTGCACCACCACCTTGCGGTAGCGGAATTCGCTGGCAACTTCGACCTGGCACGGGATGCCGGCCAGTTCTTCGAGCCAGTAACGGGCAACCATGCCGGCGTGGTAGCTGGTGCCGCAGGCGACGATTTGCACGTTACGCACTTTGGCGAACAGCTCGGCGGCTTGCGGGCCGAAGGCTTGCACCAATACCTGGTTCTGGCTCAGGCGGCCTTCCAGGGTGCGTTGCACCACGGCCGGTTGCTCGTGGATTTCCTTGAGCATGAAGTGGCGGTACTCGCCCTTGTCGGCGGCTTCGGCACCGTCGCGGTACTGCACGGCTTCACGTTCCACGGACTGGCCGTTGACGTCCCAGATGGACACGCTTTCACGGCGGATCTCGGCGATATCGCCTTCTTCCAGGTACATGAAGCGGTCGGTCACCTGGCGCAGGGCCAGTTGGTCGGAGGCGAGGAAGTTCTCGCCCAGGCCCAGGCCGATCACCAACGGGCTGCCACTGCGGGCGGCGACCAGGCGGTCGGGCTGGCTGGCGCTGATCACGGCCAGGCCATAGGCGCCGTGCAGTTCCTTTACGGTGGCCTTGAGGGCGATGGTCAGATCGCCGAGGTCCTTGAGCTTGTGGTTCAGCAGGTGGGCGATGACTTCGGTGTCGGTGTCCGAGGTGAAGACATAACCCTGGCCTTTCAGCTGCTCACGCAGCACTTCGTGGTTTTCGATGATGCCGTTGTGCACAACCGCCAGGTCACCGGAGAAGTGCGGGTGGGCGTTGCGTTCGCACGGTGCGCCATGGGTGGCCCAGCGGGTGTGGGCGATCCCCAGGCGGCCTACCAGCGGCTCACCGGCCAATGCCTGCTCCAGTTCGCTGACCTTACCTGGGCGACGCATGCGCTCAAGTTTGCCGGCGTTGGTGAAAAGCGCCACACCGGCGCTATCGTAGCCACGGTATTCCAGGCGTTTGAGGCCTTCGAGCAAAATGGCGGTGACGTTTCGTTCAGCGACTGCGCCAACAATTCCACACATGGTTTCTCTCCTAGATGACTGCCGCGCAAATCAGCGTGATGCCGCGGGCTTGAATCTGGTCGCGGGCCTCAAGCGGCAGGCGATCATCGGTAATAAGGGTATGGACGCTGCCCCAGGGCAGTTCCAGGTTGGGGATTTTGCGGCCAATCTTGTCGGACTCGACCATCACCACCACTTCGCGGGCGACCTCGGCCATGACGCGGCTCAGTCCCAGCAATTCGTTGAAGGTGGTGGTGCCGCGCTCCAGGTCGATGCCATCGGCACCGATAAAGAGCTGGTCGAAATCGTAGGAACGCAGCACTTGCTCGGCAACCTGGCCCTGGAACGAGTCCGAATGCGGGTCCCAGGTGCCGCCGGTCATCAACAGCACCGGCTCATGCTCCAGGTCGCTCAAGGCGCTGGCCACGTGCAGGGAGTTGGTCATCACCACCAGGCCGGGCTGGTGGCCCAGTTCGGGGATCATGGCGGCGGTGGTGCTGCCGCTGTCGATGATGATGCGTGCGTGTTCCCGCAAGCGCCTGACGGCCGCACGGGCGATGGCGCGCTTGTAGGCCGAAATGGGCTGGGCCGGGTCGCCGACCAGTTCCTGGGGCATGGTGATGGCGCCGCCGTAGCGACGCAGCAACAGGCCGTTACTTTCGAGGGCGGCCAGGTCCTTGCGGATGGTCACTTCCGAGGTTTCGAAACGCTTGGCCAATTCGTCCACACTGACTTCGCCTTGCTCGGTGAGCAGGGCAAGGATGTTATGGCGACGTTGGGGTGTATTTCGTTTCGACATGGTAATTATAAGTTTCGTTTCGAAAGATAACGAAGGCAATCAAAACCTATTCACTCAAAATGGTCAAGCATGCGACTGAGTTTTTTGAATCAACACAGATAAAAATGTGGGAGCGGGCTTGCTCGCGAAGACGGTTTGTCAGTCAGCACATGTATCAACTGAAAGACAGCCTTCGCGAGCAAGCCCGCTCCCACATGGGCACTACAGTGTTTCGCGGTTGTGGATAACTCAGGTCTTCTTGATTTTGACCGGGCGCTTCCAACCGTCGATGTTGCGCTGACGGGCGCGGGCTACAGCCAGTTGGGACTTATCCACATCCTGGTTGATAGTTGAGCCTGCGGCTGTGTTCGAGCCATCACCAATGGTGACGGGTGCAATCAACGAGTTGTTGGAGCCGATAAATACGTCTTCTCCAATAGTCGTCTGGTACTTGTTGGCGCCGTCGTAATTACAAGTGATGGCGCCAGCGCCGATATTGCTGCGGGCACCAATCACTGCATCACCGAGGTAGGCCAGGTGCCCTGCCTTGGCGTCATTGCCCATCTGTGCGTTTTTCAGTTCTACAAAGTTACCCACATGAGCCCTGGCACCCAGCACGCTGCCCGGACGCAACCGCGCGAACGGACCGGCATCGCTGCCCTCGCCCATCACCGCACCGTCGATATGGCTGTTGGCCTTGATCACCACGCCTTTGCGCAGGGTGCTGTCCTTGATCACACAATTCGGGCCGATCACCACGTCGTCTTCAATGACCACGCGGCCTTCGAGGATCACGTTGATATCGATCAGCACGTCGCGGCCTACGGTGACATCGCCCCGCACATCGAAACGTGCCGGATCACGCAGCGTCACGCCCAGCGCCATCAGGCGACGACCTTCACGCAGTTGATAGTGACGCTCCAGCTCCGCCAGTTGCTTGCGGTCGTTGGCGCCCTGCACTTCCATTGGGTCGTGGGGCTGCTCAGTGGCGACCACCAGGCCATCACTGACGGCCATCTCGATGACGTCGGTCAGGTAGTACTCGCCCTGCGCGTTGTTGTTGGACAGGCGGCTCATCCAGTCAGCCAGGCGATCGGCCGGGACCGCGAGGATGCCGGTGTTGCCTTCGGTGATGGCGCGTTGGGCTTCGCTGGCGTCTTTATGTTCGACGATGGCAGCGACCTTGCCGTCAGCGTTGCGCACGATGCGGCCGTAGCCGGTGGGGTCGTCCAGCTCGACGGTGAGCAGGCCCATTTGGCCTGGCACTACGTGTTTGAGCAGGCGCTGCAAGGTTTCCACTTCGATCAACGGCACGTCACCGTATAGAATCAGCACGGTGTCGGCCTTGATGAACGGCACGGCTTGCGCGGTGGCATGGCCGGTACCCAATTGCTTGTCCTGCAATACGAAATTCAGGTCATCCGCCGCCAACCGCTCGCGCACCACATCGGCACCGTGGCCGATCACAACATGAATGCGCTGTGGATCCAGCTGCCGGGCGCTGTGGATAACATGGCCAAGCATGGAATTGCCGGCAACCGGGTGCAGCACCTTGGGCAGGGCCGAACGCATACGGGTGCCCTGGCCTGCGGCAAGAATTACGATTTCGAGAGACATGAATGGCTACCAATCCTGGGCGGTCAGACTTCAGACCAAAGAAGTGTTTTGCAAAAAAAGAAAAAGGGTAGCCGAGGCTACCCTTTTTAATCAATCACGCATGAGGCTTGACGGCTTAGCCGCCAAACTTCTTGCGGATCTGCTGGACGGTGCGCAGCTGAGCTGCGGCCTCGGCCAGACGTGCAGCAGCAGAACCGTAGTCGAAATCTGCGCCTTTTTCGTTCAGGGCCTTCTCGGCAGCCTTGACGGCTTCCTGAGCGGAGGCTTCATCCAGGTCAGCAGCACGTTGCACGGTGTCGGCAAGTACCTTGACCATGTTCGGCTGAACCTCTAGGAAACCACCAGAGATGTAAAACACCTCCCTTTCCCCGCCCAGCTTGGTCAGAGTGATCGGACCAGGCTTCAAGGATGTAATCAATGGCGCGTGGCCAAAGTTAATACCCAGGTCGCCCAGTTCGCCGTGTGCAATCACACTCTCGATCTGACCGGAGAAGATTTCCCCTTCCGCGCTGACGATATCGCAATGGAATGTCATAGCCATCTGATTGCCTCAACCTGATGAGCGCCCGTTACCGGGCGCCGGAATTACAGTTTCTTGGCTTTCTCGATCGCTTCTTCGATGCCGCCGACCATGTAGAACGCTTGTTCTGGCAGGTGGTCGTAGTCACCGTTGAGGATGCCTTTGAAGCCAGCAATGGTGTCTTTCAGGGAAACGTATTTACCCGAGGCACCGGTGAAGACTTCAGCCACGAAGAACGGCTGCGACAAGAAGCGCTGGATCTTACGAGCGCGGGATACCAACTGCTTGTCGGTTTCCGACAGCTCGTCCATACCCAGGATCGCAATGATGTCCTTCAGTTCTTTGTAACGCTGCAGAACGTACTGGACGCCGCGAGCGGTGTCGTAGTGTTCCTGACCGATTACGTTCGGGTCCAGCTGGCGCGAAGTCGAGTCCAGTGGATCGACCGCTGGGTAGATACCCAGGGAGGCGATGTCACGGGACAGTACGACGGTGGCGTCCAAGTGGGCGAACGTGGTCGCTGGCGACGGGTCAGTCAAGTCATCCGCAGGTACGTATACCGCTTGGATCGAGGTGATCGAACCGTTTTTGGTCGAAGTGATACGCTCTTGCAGAGTACCCATCTCTTCGGCCAGGGTCGGCTGGTAACCTACTGCGGAAGGCATACGGCCCAGCAGTGCGGATACTTCAGTACCGGCCAGGGTGTAACGATAGATGTTGTCGACGAACAGCAGAACGTCGTTACCTTCGTCACGGAACTTCTCGGCCATGGTCAGGCCGGTCAGTGCTACGCGCAGACGGTTACCCGGCGGCTCGTTCATCTGACCGTAAACCAGTGCCACTTTGTCCAGAACGTTGGAATCCTTCATCTCGTGGTAGAAGTCGTTACCCTCACGAGTACGCTCACCCACACCGGCGAACACGGAATAACCGCTGTGCTCGATGGCGATGTTACGGATCAGTTCCATCATGTTTACGGTTTTGCCTACACCGGCACCACCGAACAGACCGACTTTACCGCCCTTGGCGAACGGGCAAACCAGGTCGATAACCTTGATGCCGGTTTCCAGCAGGTCGTTGCCGCCCGCCTGTTCCGCGAAGGAAGGCGCAGGACGGTGAATGCCCCAGCGCTCTTCGGTTTCGATTGGACCGGCTTCGTCGATCGGGTTACCGAGGACGTCCATGATCCGGCCCAGGGTCGCTTTACCGACGGGTACGGAGATGGCTGCGCCAGAGTCAGTGACTTCCAGACCGCGCTTCAAGCCTTCGGTGGAACCCATTGCAATGGTACGAACCACGCCGTCGCCCAGCTGCTGCTGAACTTCCAGGGTGGTGCCTGCATCGCTTTTGACTTTCAAAGCGTTGTAGATGCTCGGTACGCTGTCGCGTGGGAATTCCACGTCGATAACGGCGCCGATGATTTGAACGATACGTCCGCTACTCATAGCTGGATCCTCTGAATATTTGAACCGTTAAACCGCGGCAGCGCCGCCGACGATTTCCGAGATCTCTTGGGTGATCGCAGCCTGGCGCGCCTTGTTGTAGATCAGCTGCAAATCGCTGATCAAATCACCGGCGTTGTCGGTAGCGTTCTTCATCGCGATCATCCGCGCAGCTTGTTCAGCCGCGTTGTTCTCGACCACCGCCTGGTACACCTGCGACTCCACGTAGCGCACCATCAAGCCGTCAAGCAGCTCTTTGGCGTCTGGTTCGTAGAGGTAGTCCCAGTGGTGCTTGAGTTCTTGTTCCGGGGTCGCCACCAATGGAATCAACTGCTCCACGGTAGGCTGCTGCGTCATGGTGTTGATGAACTTGTTGGATACCACGGACAGGCGGTCAATCCGGCCTTCCAGGTATGCATCCAGCATCACTTTGACGCTGCCGATCAAATCATTGATCGACGGTTCTTCACCCAGGTGGCTGATAGCTGCAACGACGTTACCGCCGAAGTTGCGGAAAAAGGCCGCACCCTTGCTACCGACCACACACAGATCGATCTCGACGCCGTTTTCGCGGTTTACCGCCATGTCCTTGACCAGGGCCTTGAACAGGTTGGTATTCAAACCACCGCACAAACCACGGTCACTGCTCACCACGACATAACCGACGCGCTTAACTTCACGGTCGAGCATGAACGGGTGGCGATATTCCGGGTTGGCGTTGGCCAGATGACCAATAACCTGGCGGATACGCTCCGCGTAGGGACGGCTAGCAGCCATGCGCATTTGTGCCTTGCGCATTTTGCTGACCGCCACTTTTTCCATGGCGCTGGTGATCTTTTGCGTGCTTTTGATGCTCGCAATCTTACTGCGAATCTCTTTTGCGCCTGCCATGTAACACCTATCAGGTTAGCAAGCGGGAGCCTCGCGGCCCCCGCTGCGGCTTACCAGGTTTGGGTGGCCTTGAACTTCTCGATACCGGCTTTGATGCCAGCGTCGATGTCGTCATTGAAGTCACCCTTCACGTTGATCTTCGCCATCAATTCGGCGTGATCGCGGTTGAAGTAAGCAATCAGCGCTTGTTCGAAGCTGCCGACCTTGGTGATTTCAACGTCGGTCAGGAACCCACGCTCAGCGGCATACAGCGACAGCGCCATGTCAGCGATCGACATTGGTGCGTATTGCTTCTGCTTCATCAGCTCGGTAACGCGCTGACCATGCTCAAGTTGCTTACGGGTCGCTTCGTCCAGGTCAGAAGCGAACTGGGCGAATGCCGCCAGTTCACGGTACTGAGCCAGAGCGGTACGGATACCACCGGAGAGCTTCTTGATGATCTTGGTCTGAGCGGCACCACCCACACGGGATACCGAAACACCGGCGTTCACTGCAGGACGGATCCCGGAGTTGAACATGGCCGATTCCAGGAAGATCTGACCGTCGGTGATGGAAATCACGTTGGTCGGAACGAACGCGGAAACGTCGCCAGCCTGGGTTTCGATGATCGGCAGTGCGGTCAGGGAACCGGTTTTGCCGGTCACTGCGCCGTTGGTGAACTTCTCTACGTATTCTTCCGAAACGCGGGATGCGCGCTCCAGCAGACGGGAGTGGAGATAGAACACGTCGCCTGGGTAAGCTTCACGGCCTGGTGGACGGCGCAGCAGCAGGGAAATCTGGCGGTAAGCCACTGCTTGCTTGGACAGATCGTCATAAACGATCAGCGCGTCTTCACCGCGGTCGCGGAAGTATTCGCCCATGGTGCAACCGGAGTACGGTGCCAGGAACTGAAGTGCAGCGGATTCGGAAGCACTGGCGGCCACGACGATGGTGTTAGCCAAGGCGCCGTTTTCTTCCAGCTTGCGAACCACGTTGGCGATGGTCGATTGTTTCTGACCGATTGCTACGTAGACGCAGAAAATCCCGCTGTCTTTCTGGTTGATGATCGCGTCGATCGCCAGAGCGGTTTTACCGATCTGACGGTCACCGATGATCAGCTCACGCTGGCCACGGCCGACAGGTATCATGGCATCGACAGCCTTGTAGCCAGTCTGTACAGGCTGGTCTACCGACTTACGCCAGATCACGCCTGGAGCAACTTTCTCGACCGCATCGGTCTCGGTGTTGTTCAGCGGACCTTTGCCGTCAACTGGGTTACCCAGTGCGTCGACAACGCGACCCAGCAGTTCCTTACCAACCGGAACCTCCAGGATGCGGCCTGTGCACTTGGCGCTCATGCCTTCAGCCAGAGTCTGGTAGGAGCCCAATACAACGGCACCTACAGAGTCCTGCTCCAGGTTGAGAGCCATACCGAAGACGCCGCCCGGAAACTCGATCATCTCGCCGTACATTACGTCGGCCAGACCGTGAATCCGCACGATGCCGTCAGATACGCTGACGACAGTGCCTTCGTTACGGGCTTGGGAGGTCACATCGAGCTTGTCGATGCGGCCCTTGATAATTTCACTTATTTCGGAAGGATTGAGTTGCTGCATTGCTCTGCTGCCCCTTCAAACTCAAGATTTCAATGCTTCGGCAAGATTCGCGAGTTTGCCGCGAATCGAGCCATCGATAACCAGGTCGCCGGCGCGAATGATGACACCACCAATCAGGGTGGCATCCTCCGCAACTTGCAGGCGCACTTCCCGGTCGAGTCGTGCACTGAGAACCTTGGCGAGTTTGTCTTGCTGTTCTTGGTTCAATGCAAAAGCACTGGTCACTTCAACGTCTACCGATTTCTCTTGTTCGGCCTTGTACAGGTCAAACAGAGCGGCGATCTCCGGCAGAAGCGGGAGACGGTCGTTTTCGGCAACGACGTGGATGAAGTTCTGCACTTTTACATCAAACTTGTCGCCGCACACGTCAATAAACGTGGCGGCCTTGTCTGCGCTCGTCAGTCGCGGGGCCTTGAGCACGCGCTGCATGGTGTCGTCTTGCGACACTGCTGCAGCCAGGCCGAGCATGGCTGACCAAGAGGCCAGCTGCTGGTGGGCCTGGGCGTGCTCGAAGGCTGCCTTAGCGTAAGGTCGGGCCAACGTGGTCAATTCTGCCATGATCGCCCTCGCTTAAATTTCAGCAGCCAGTTTGTTTACCAGCTCCGCGTGCGCGTTTTGATCGATTGTGGCACCCAGGATCTTCTCAGCACCGCCGACGGCCAGAGCACCCAGTTGGGCACGCAGCGCATCTTTGACACCGTTCAGTTCCTGCTCGATCTCGGCTTGAGCCTGAACCTTCACACGGTCAGCGTCGATACGGGCTTTTTCAACAGCCTCTTCAACGATCTGGTTACCGCGTTTCTTGGCTTGCTCAATGATTTCAGCTGCCTGAGCTTTCGCTTCGCGCAGTTGTTGACCCGCTTTATCTTGGGCCAACTCCAGGTCGCGAGCTGCTCGTGCGGCAGCGTCCAGTCCGTCTGCGATCTTCTTCTGACGTTCGTGCAAAGCCGCGATGACCGGAGGCCATACGAACTTCATGCAGAAAACTACAAAAATCAAGAACGCTAAGGACTGACCAATAATGGTTGCATTAATGTTCACGCCAATACCTCGCTCGTTCGTTGCACAACACACCAATCACTCGAAAAAACGAGTGATTAACCGGCGAGTTGACCAACGAAGGGGTTCGCGAAGGTGAAGAACAGAGCGATACCAACACCGATCATGGTCACGGCGTCGAGCAGGCCGGCGACGATGAACATTTTAACTTGCAGCATTGGAACCATTTCTGGCTGACGCGCTGCGCCTTCCAGGAACTTGCCGCCCAGCAGGCCGAAACCAATGGCAGTACCCAGGGCGCCCAGGCCGATCAACAGTGCAACAGCGATAGCGGTTAGACCAACTACAGTTTCCATCTTTCCTCCCGACTTTTACGTCGTATGGTTTAGGTTTTTTAGATTTTAAAGCGGTAAAACAAATCGTTTCATAGCCCTTCAGGGCTACCCTCCCGTTTGACCGGGAGGGACATCAGACTAGTCGAGACTGGTCTTAATGGTTCTCTTCGTGCGCCATCGAAAGGTAGACGATGGTCAGCATCATGAAGATAAACGCCTGCAGGGTGATGATCAGGATGTGGAACACAGCCCACGCCCACTGCAGAACAATGCCCAGGCCGCTAAGCCAGAGCAGACCACTGCCGAACATCACAGCGATCAGAATGAACACCAGCTCGCCGGCATACATGTTGCCGAACAGTCGCAGAGCCAGGGAAATCGGCTTGGCGATCAGGGTCACGAATTCCAGCAGGAAGTTCACCGGGATCAGCAGGGCTTGAAGGAAAATATTCTTGCTGCCGAACGGGTGCAGGGTCAGTTCGCCGATGAAGCCGCCGATGCCCTTGATCTTGATGCTGTAGAAAATGATCAACACGAACACCGACAGGGCCATGCCCAGGGTAGCGTTCGGGTCAGTGGTCGATACGGCACGGAATGGAATGTGCGGATCGCCGGAGATCGCCATGGCCAACTGAGGAATCCAGTCGACCGGAATCAGGTCGACGGCGTTCATCAGGAACACCCAGACGAAAATAGTCAGTGCCAACGGTGCAATCACCGCGCTACGACCATGGAAGCTGTCTTTCACGCTGCCATCGACGAATTCGACCAATACTTCAACGAAGTTCTGCAAAGCACCCGGCTGACCGGAAGTCGCCTTCTTTGCCGCCATGCGGAAAATCAGGACGAAGATCAGACCCAATGCGACAGACCAGCCCAGAGTATCCAGGTGGAATGCCCAGAAGCCCATTTCTTTGGCTTCTGCTGCGGTGTGGGCAAAGCCCCAGCCGCCGTTGGGAAGCTGACCGAAGGTCAGGTTCTGCAAGTGGTGCTGGATATAGCCCGAAGCGGTTGTTTCTGCCATGGTTGCCTCAAACGCCCTAAGGTTTCGAAAGTCTTGTTTTCATTAGCAGGGGAGCGAACCAGCTGACCAGTTGGGTCAACACGAACACGCCGAATACAGCCAGCGGCGCCAATGGCTTCACACCTGCAAAGGTCAGTGCAAACAGCACTGCCGTCAAAATCAATTTCCCCGCCTCGCCGGCATAAAAAGACCGGACGATGGCTTGGGCTGCTCGGGCGCCGGAAAACCGAAAGGCCCTGTGAGCAAAATACATATTGGGCAGCAAGGCTATCAGGCCTCCGCAGAGTCCCGAGTATCCGGCTACGACTCCATGCCAATACCAAAGCGCCAAAGCGGCGATCAGCAGGATGAAAAATTGAGCCAATAAAACCGGGAAAACGGCCAAGCGATGGAACGGCAACGTGTTTGGCGTGCGGGTTTCCATCACTCTTGCTCCTCAATGGTCGGCTGCCGGAAATCAATAACTTGGCATAATTTGTGCCGACAAAATGCGCGCAGAGTATAGGGGCGGTTCTGCCCCTATTCAACTGCCGGGTAGTGATTTCCGACTGCGCGCTACATAAGCAATTGTTTCAACGGATGTGGGCAAGGACGCCCTGAAGCTCATCCAATGAGTTATATCCGATGACCAATTGCCCTTTACCTTTCTTGCCGTGGCGAATTTGCACCGCAGAGCCTAGGCGCTCGGCCAGGCGCTGCTCCAGGCGTGCAATATCCGGATCAGGTTTGGCGGTTTCGACCGGTGCAGGTTTGCCACTGAGCCACTGGCGAACCAGGGCTTCGGTCTGACGAACGGTGAGGCCTCGTGCGACAACGTGTCGCGCCCCTTCAACCTGTTGATTTTCCGGCAAACCGAGCAAGGCACGGGCATGACCCATTTCCAGGTCGCCGTGGGAAAGCATGGTTTTGATTACTTCTGGCAGCGCGATCAGCCGCAGCAGATTGGACACGGTCACGCGGGACTTACCCACTGCATCCGCGACTTCCTGCTGCGTCAGTTTGAATTCCTGCTGCAAACGCTGCAGGGCGATCGCTTCCTCGATCGGATTGAGGTCTTCACGCTGGATGTTCTCGATCAACGCCATGGCGATGGCGGTTTCATCCGGCACATCACGCACCATCGCCGGGATGGTTTCCTTGCCGGCCTGTTGGCTGGCGCGCCAGCGGCGTTCGCCGGCGATGATTTCAAAGCGGCCAGCACCAATCGGGCGCACCACGATTGGCTGCATCACGCCCTGGGCCTTGATCGAATTCGCCAATTCTTCCAGCGCCTGAGGGTCCATGTCCCGGCGCGGCTGGTATTTGCCGCGCTGGATCAGGTCCAGCGGCAGGTGCTGCAGCTCACGCTCGTCGGCCTGCACGGCTTGCTCTTCAAGGGTCGTGACAGTCGGACCACTCAGCAGTGCATCCAGTCCACGTCCGAGACCTCGTTTCTTGACGGCCATGGGGATTCCTTAAGTTGGCTGGGCTGCAGCGGTGCGTGAATTGCGGCGTTGACGACGAACCATCTCGCCGGCCAGAGCCAGGTAGGCAATGGCGCCGCGGGATGATTTGTCGTACGCCAGCGCGGGCATGCCATAGCTTGGCGCTTCGGCCAGGCGAATGTTGCGTGGAATCACGGTGTCGTACAACTGGTCGCCGAAGTGTTCCTTGAGCTGCGCCGACACGTCGTTCATCAGGCTCAGGCGCGGGTCATACATGGTCCGCAGCAGGCCTTCGATTTGCAGGTTCGGGTTGAGCAACTCGGCAATACGCTTGATGTTATCCACAAGGTCGCTCAAGCCTTCGAGCGCGAAGTACTCGCACTGCATGGGGATAATCACCCCGTCGGCGGCAACCAGTGCGTTCAACGTCAGCATCGACAGCGACGGTGGGCAGTCGATCAAAATGTAGTCGTAATTCTCGCGGATTGGCGCCAAGGCGCTGCGCAGACGGCTTTCTTTCATCTGCATTTCCAGCAGCACCACTTCCGCCGCAGTCAAATCGCGGTTGGCCGGCAGCAGTTGATAACCACCGTGCTCGGAATAGTGCATGGCCTGGGCCAGGTCGCACTCGCCAATCAGCAAGTCGTAGACCGAGTTTTCCAGGCCGTGTTTATCCACACCGCTACCCATGGTGGCGTTGCCCTGTGGATCGAGATCGATCAACAGCACCCGACGCTTGGTAGCGACCAGGGATGCTGCGAGGTTGATGCAGGTGGTGGTTTTGCCCACGCCACCTTTCTGGTTCGCTATCGCGAATACCTTAGCCATTCTTGCTTGTGTTCCCAATCATGCCGTGCGGCGCAGTATCAGCAGATGGCGTTGGCCTTGGCAACCGGGTACGGCCAAGGCGTGTTCGCTATCGAGGTGGAAGTCTGCCGGCAATGCTAACAGCTCGTCGCTTGGATGAACGCCCTTCATTGCCAGCCAACGGGTATCGCGGTCGCCGAGGTGGCGGGTCCAGTTACTGAAATTCTCCATGCTGCTGAACGCCCGGGAAACAATTCCGTTGAAAGGCTGTTCAGGCGTGAAGGCTTCGACGCGACTGTGGATAACTTGCAGGTTATCCAGCTTGAGTTCGAGTTTGACCTGGGTCAGGAAGCGGGTTTTCTTGCCGTTGCTGTCCAGGCAGGTCACTTGCGACTCGGGAAACAGGATCGCCAGCGGGATGCCGGGCATGCCGCCGCCGCTGCCAACGTCGAGCCAGCGGCCGTTTTCGATAAACGGCATCACACTCAGACTGTCGAGCAGGTGGCGAGAGACCATTTCGTCTGGATCACGCACCGCAGTGAGGTTGTAAGCCTTGTTCCATTTGATCAACAGGGCCAGATAACCCAGCATCAACTCGTGCTGGGCTTCAGTCAGGTTGACGCCAAGCTGGCGAGCACCTGTGGATAACTCTTCGGCGTGTTGCGAGGTGACCAACGAACTCAAGCGCTTTGCTCCAACTGACGGCCCGCGCCGCGTTTTTTCAAATGAATCATCAACAGCGAAATGGCTGCCGGCGTGACGCCCGGGATACGGGACGCCTGGCCCAGGGTCTCTGGTCGAGTTATCCCCAGCTTGCCTTGGATCTCTTTCGACAGCCCGGAAATGTTTGTGTAATCGATATCCACAGGCAGCTTGGTGTCTTCACTGGCCCGCAGGCGAGCGATTTCATCCTGCTGGCGGTCAATGTAACCAGCGTACTTGGTCTTGATTTCGACCTGTTCGGCGACCTGTGGATCTTCTGCGCCACCGCCGGTGACCGAGATCAGCCCAGCGTAGTCGATTTCCGGACGGGACAGCAGGTTCAGCAAGTTGTATTCGTGGGTCAGCGGCGTGCCGAATTTTTCGGCAATCGCGTCGCCTTGCTCGGTGCCCGGGCGAACCCAGGTACTTTTCAGGCGTTGCTCTTCCAACTCGATGCTTTCGCGTTTTTTGCAGAAGGCTTCCCAACGCACATCGTCGACCAGGCCCAGCTCACGACCTTTTTCGGTCAAGCGCAGGTCGGCGTTGTCTTCCCGCAGGATCAGGCGGTATTCGGCCCGGGACGTAAACATCCGGTACGGTTCCTGGGTGCCGAGGGTAATCAGGTCGTCGACCAACACGCCGATGTACGCCTCATCGCGACGCGGGCACCAGCTGT
Organism: Pseudomonas sp. SED1; assembly: GCF_034044025.1. Lineage (NCBI taxonomy): Bacteria > Pseudomonadati > Pseudomonadota > Gammaproteobacteria > Pseudomonadales > Pseudomonadaceae > Pseudomonas > Pseudomonas sp. SED1. The sequence continues at coordinate 47,989 of NZ_JAXCIS010000177.1, read as the reverse complement.
CTTTGCCCTGGGCACGCAGTGCAGCGTTGGCTCCGGCCAGCAAACCCTGGGCGCCGGCTTCTTCGTAGCCGGTGGTGCCGTTGATTTGGCCAGCGAAGAACAAACCGCCAATAACCTTGGTTTCCAGGCTGTATTTCAGGTCACGCGGGTCGAAGTAGTCGTACTCGATGGCGTAACCAGGCCGCACGATGTGGGCGTTTTCCATACCGCGGATCGACTGCACAATCTGGATTTGCACATCGAACGGCAAGGAAGTGGAAATCCCGTTCGGGTAAAGCTCGTGGGTGGTCAAACCTTCCGGCTCGATAAAGACCTGATGGCTTTCCTTGTCAGCAAAGCGGTGGATCTTGTCTTCGATCGACGGGCAGTAGCGCGGGCCAATACCTTCGATCACCCCGGAATACATCGGCGAACGGTCGAGGTTCGCAGCAATGATTTCATGGGTGCGAGCGTTGGTGTGGGTAATCCAGCAACTGACCTGTTTCGGATGCTGTTCCTTGGAGCCCATGAACGACATCACCGGGATCGGTGTATCGCCGGCTTGCTCGGTCATCACCGAGAAATCCACAGATCGGCCATCAATTCGTGGCGGCGTGCCGGTTTTCAGGCGACCAACACGCAGTGGCAGTTCGCGAAGGCGCTGAGCCAGGGCGATTGACGGCGGATCACCGGCGCGACCACCGGAATAGTTCTGCATGCCGATGTGGATAAGTCCGCCGAGGAACGTACCGGTGGTCAACACCACGGATTCTGCGAAGAAACGCAGGCCCATTTGCGTGACAACACCGCGTACCTGGTCTTGCTCGACGATCAGGTCATCGGCTGCCTGTTGAAATATCCACAGGTTCGGCTGGTTTTCCAGGGTTTCGCGGACAGCGGCCTTGTACAGGATCCGGTCGGCTTGGGCACGCGTGGCTCGCACGGCCGGGCCTTTGCGGCTGTTCAATACGCGAAATTGAATACCACCTTTGTCGGTAGCCATGGCCATCGCACCGCCCAGGGCATCGATTTCCTTGACCAGATGGCTTTTGCCAATCCCGCCAATTGCGGGGTTGCAGCTCATGGCGCCGAGGGTTTCCACGTTATGCGTCAGCAACAGGGTTTTTGCCCCCATGCGTGCTGACGCCAGTGCTGCCTCGGTACCGGCATGACCGCCGCCGATGACGATCACTTCAAAACGGGAAGGGAAATCCACCACGCACCTCGTGCCTGCTTCTGTAGGTAATTAGGAATGAGCGTTCGAGATCAGGTTTTCGAACGAGTCGGCAAGTATAGGGACTTCGCCCTTCCTAAAGAACCCTTTGCACAAAATTTAACCAGCTGTGGATGAATCACGAACAATAGAAATTAAAAGAGAGAAATTTATTAAATCTTTGTTTTTATGTTTATTTCTACTGAGGCATGTTTCTGTGGATAGATCTCTACAGGCTTTTATTTACGGCATGTACAGAGATTTAAAAGTCTGTGGTTAGGTGCCAAGGAGGCCCTTGGATAAGTGCTTTAAGCCTGTGGATTAAACAGGTGGTTATCCACAGAGGGGTTTTTGCTCAGGTTTTAGGCCTTGTTATCAACCGGGTACAGGAGCGGTTATTCACAGGGCTTAATCCAAAGAAAATTCGGATTTCGATAAGTTTCAGGCACACGGCGGCCTTCAAGAATCTTCGGGTAGGCAGGAAACGCTTCGTTTGCATTTGTGAAACGGGTTGATGGCAGGCCTATTGTGAGAAAGCGTCACGGCAGTTAATAATAGTTATTATCATTAACCTACCTCGTCACCTCTCATGTCCCTTCCCCCGCATACCCTTGCAGTCCAGCACATCTATGAGCAGCACCATTCGTGGTTGCACAGCTGGCTCAAGGGAAAGTTGCATAACGCCTGCGATGCAGCCGATGTGGCACACGATACGTTCGTGCGGATTCTGGGTGGCCGCAATGCGGCGCAGATCCTTGAGCCCAGGGACTATCTGGCCACTGTTGCCAGGGGACTGGTGATTGACCGCTATCGCCGCCGCGCCATTGAACAAGCCTATCTGCAAACCCTCGCAGACCGGCCAGAAGCAACCGCAATCAGTGAAGAAGACAAGGCGATCATCATTGAAACCCTCGTGGCTGTGGATAAAGCCTTGTATGGGCTGGGTGAGCGGGCTCGGCGAATTTTCATGCTGTCCCAGGTCGAAGGCCTGACTTATCAACAGATCGCCAATCAGCTGCGGGTCTCGCTGACCACCGTCAAGAAACATATGGTCCGCGCCCTGACAGAATGTGCCCTGATCATGGCGGGCGCGTAATGGCCGCCCCGGATCGCAAGACGTTCGAAGCCGCCGCCAGTTGGTACGTGCGATTTCAATCGCAACCACCGACACCTGCGCAACACAGTGCCTGGCAGCAATGGCTCAACGGCGATCCTTCCCATCAGGCAGCCTGGAACCAGATGGAACAGTTGCAACGTGGCCTCGGTGCGCTACCCAAGGATTTCACCCGTCGCGCGCTCTCGACCAGTCAACAGCGGCGCCAAGTGCTCAAGCTGATGTTGATGCTCGGCGCCGCCGGGTACTTGGGGTGGAACGTTCAACAACACACTTCCCTGGGCAACCTTTGGGCTGACTATCGAACCAAGGTCGGCGAACGACGGCGAATCGAACTGGCCGACGGCACTCAAATTGACCTCAATACCCATACCGCGATCGACGTACTTTTCGATGGGCAGCAGCGACTGGTCCGTTTGCGTGAGGGGGAAGTACTTATCCACACCGGCAAGTCGGGGCGGCACACACCGTTTTATGTCGAAACCCGTGAAGGTCGTGTTCAAGCGTTAGGCACGCGGTTCACTGTTCGCCAATTGCAGGGGTCAACCCGGGTTGGCGTGTTGGATGACCGGGTCAGCGTGCAACCCGTCGACCAACCGGGTCATGGCCGACTGCTCGGCCCCGGTGAGACTGCCGATTTCGGCACGCTGGACGTAGGCCCCAGCCATATCTATCGCAGGAACCAAGCCGCATGGGTCGACGGCCAACTGATCGTTCTGGACGCGCGACTGGGGGATGTCATCGACGAACTCGCGCGCTATCGGCCGGGCGTCATGCAGTGCGACGCTGCATCAGCCCGGCTGCGGGTGTCCGGCACCTTCCGCCTGGATTCCACCGACGCCGTACTGGCCAACCTGCAGGTCACATTGCCGATCCAGGTGAAGTATTTCACCCGCTACTGGGTCGCCGTCACGCTTACAGGTTGATAGCGAAAAAATACTCTCAGCAGGGGTTATCTTTTTTTTACCTGGCGCGGCCCTACAGGTAATCACGATGCTACCTTCAGGGCTTACTCACACATGCGCCTTCCTACAAAATTTCGCCAGCGTCTCTCCTGTCACGGCATCACATATAGCTTACTGCTGACCACGGCAGCGACTGCCAGCACCTTGTTATGCACCCAGGCGATTGCTGCCAGCTCGGTGCAACATTACGTGATCGCCCCCGGGCCACTCGACAATGCCTTGAGCCAGTTCGCGGCGAAGGCCAATGTGATTTTGTCATTCTCGCCGCAGCAGACGGCGCGCTTGCAAAGTCCTGGGCTGGAAGGTGACTACTCGGTGGAACAAGGGTTTGCGTTATTGCTGCAGAACTCGGGATTGCAGGCGGCGGCTCAAGGCCCCGGCAGCTACGCGCTGCAGCCGGCCACGAGCGGGGAACAACTCATGTTGGCCCCGACTACTGTCAGCACTTACCAACAGGCCGGTTTCAATCAGGAGATTGCCGGGGACGTCGGTTACAAGGCGCAAAACAGCCGAATCGGTACCAAGACCAGCACACCGTTGTCGGAAACTCCGCGCTCGGTGTCAGTGGTGACCGGCCAGCGCATCAAGGATCAAAAATCCCAGACGCTCACCGAAGTGCTGGGCTATGTGCCGGGAATCTTTGCCCCTCCCTTCGCTGCGGGCGACGGCCTGGCCGGTGACCTGTTCTTCATTCGCGGCTTCAACGCCACGGATTATGGCTACGGCCTGCTGCGCGATGGCTTGCGAGTACAAGGCAACCGGTACGACACCACCAGCGAACCTTATGGGCTGGAACGGGTAGAAATATTCCGTGGCCCTTCTTCCCTGCTCTACGGCGAAAATGCACCCGGTGGTCTGGTCAACCTGGTGAGTAAACACCCGACAGCTACACCACAAGGCGAAGTTCAGCTGACCTACGGTTCGAATAATCGCCGCCAGGTGGGTGTGGATATCTCCGGTCCGTTGAACGACAACGACAATATTCTTGGACGCGTGGTGATGCTCGGCAGAAAGTCCGACACCCAGACTGATCACGTTCCCGATGACCGCCTGTATATCGCACCGTCCCTTACCCTCAATTTCGACGACTACAACACCCTGACGCTGCTGGCCAACTACCAGAAAGACCACACTAATCTTGAACTTGGCCTACCTGTCGCCGGCACGTTACTGACCAACCCCAACGGGAAGCTCTCCAAGCACACCATGCTCGGCGACCCGGACTGGAACACCTTCGAACGGGAAACCTGGAGCACCGGCTACGAGTTCAGCCACAGCTTCAACGATGACTGGCAGTTTCGGCAGAACTCTCGTTACATGCAGTCGCGAATCACCCGCCATGAAACCTGGCCAGGCAACCTGAATAATGCGGGGTTCGGCACCCAGCTGAACATGAATGCCTACGACCGCTACAACAAATCGATGGTCTACTCGCTGGATAACCAGTTGGAAGGCAAATTCCAGGTGGGAGGCCTGGAAAATACCGTGCTGTTTGGTGCCAGCTATGACCGTACCTCGTTCAGCCAGGATTGGAATGCCGGATTTGCAGGCACGATCAATGTGTATAACCCGGTATACCTGAAAGACCCATTGACGCCTCTCGCGGTGCAAAACACCTTGCTCGAACAGCAGATGAAAGGTGTTTATGCACAGGTCCAGAGCAAGTATGACCACTGGTTATTCTTGCTCGGCGGACGCCAGGACTGGGTCGACAGTGATTTTCGCGACAAGGTGGCCAAGGCCGGTAATATCAGCTCTGAAGACCGCAAATTCACCTATCAGGGCGGGATCATGTACCAGTTTGACAACGGCCTGACGCCGTATGTCAGCTACTCGACCGCGTTCGTCCCGGTACAGCAGATCTCCAATGCCGGCACACCGCTGGACCCGATCACCAGCAGTCAATACGAAGTAGGCCTCAAGTACGAGCCGATAGGCTGGGACACGGCGATGACGTTGTCGGTATATGACTTGCGCAAGCAGGACGACACGTACCTCGACGCCACTACCAATACCTACCGCCAGGTGGGCGAAAGCCGGGCCAAGGGCGTGGAAGTGGAGGTCAACAGCAACCTCACACCCAATTTGAACGTGACTGCGGCCTACACTTACACCGATGCTCGGATTACCAAGGATTCGGCAACGTCGCTCGTGGAAGGTCACCAAATGACCGGTGTCCCACGTAATCAGGCTTCGGTCTGGGGCAAGTACCGCTTTCTTGATGGCCAACTCAAGGGCTTGTCCGTGGGCGGCGGCATGCGCTACTTCGACAGCACTTTCGCTTACACCGCGCCTTCCCTTTACGGGAAGCTGGATGCTGGAAGCGTAACGTTGGTGGATGCCGCCATCGGTTACCAGATTGACAAGCACTGGTCGGTGGACGTGAACGCGAAGAACCTGTTCGACAAGGAGTATGTGTCCGGCTGCAACGATGCGGGCCGCTGCTATTGGGGTGAAAGCCGGACGCTACTCGGAACAGTTTCCTACAACTGGTGACGTGCCAGCTGTGGATAACCCGGCTATTTCCCGATACAGAAGCTTGAAAAAATCCGCCCCAACAAATCATCGGAGCTGAATGCGCCGGTGATCTCACCCAACAGCTGCTGCGCTTGACGTAAATCTTCAGCCAGCAGCTCACCGGCTCCTGCCAGCGTCAGCTGCGCGCGACCATGCTCGAGGGCGGCGCTGGCATGCCGTAGCGCCTCCAGGTGCCTGCGACGAGCGCTGAAGCTGCTTTCCGAGGTCTGCTCGTAGCCCATGCACGCTTTTAGATGATCGCGCAGCAGTTCCAGTCCCTCTCCCGCAGACTTTGCACTTAAGCTGATCGTCACGTGGCCGTCCTCACTGACTTCCAGGGCGATCGCCTCGCCCGTCAGGTCGGCCTTGTTTCGAATCAGCGTGACCTTGGCCGGGTCTGGCCGTTGTTCGAGAAATTCCGGCCACAGCGCAAACGGATCTGCTGCCTCTGGCGCGGTGGCATCCACTACCAGCAGCACACGATCGGCCTCTGTGATCGCCTTCAAAGCGCGTTCCACACCGATCTTTTCCACCTGGTCATCGGTGTCACGCAGCCCGGCCGTGTCTACCACATGCAGTGGCATGCCATCGATGTGGATATGTTCGCGCAAGATATCCCGGGTGGTGCCGGCGATCTCGGTAACGATGGCCGCTTCTCGCCCTGCCAGAGCGTTGAGCAGGCTCGACTTGCCGGCGTTGGGTCGGCCGGCAATCACCACCGTCATACCGTCACGCAGCAAGGCACCTTGCCCGGCTTCGCGCAGGACTGTGGATAACTCGTCACGGACTTTATCCAGCATCGCCAGGACATGGCCATCGGCAAGGAAGTCGATTTCTTCCTCCGGGAAATCAATTGCGGCCTCCACGTAGATACGCAGGCTGATCAATTGCTCGGTGAGGTTATGCACACGCAGGGAAAATGCGCCCTGCAACGAGCGCAATGCATTGCGCGCGGCTTGTGCAGAACTGGCTTCGATCAGGTCGGCAATCGCCTCGGCCTGGGCCAGGTCGAGTTTATCGTTGAGGAACGCGCGTTCGCTGAATTCACCCGGGCGTGCCAGGCGGCAACCCAACTGCAGGCAACGTTGCAGCAGCATGTCCAGAACGATCGGGCCACCGTGGCCTTGCAGTTCCAGGACGTCTTCGCCGGTAAAGGAGTTCGGCCCCGGAAAATAAAGGGCAATACCTTCATCCAGCACCTCTTCATCAGCACCTAAAAACGGCCCGTAATGCGCATACCGCGGCTTCAGCTCCCGTCCACTGATGGCCAGGGCCGCCACGCCGGCGAGTGGCCCGGAAATACGAACGATACCGACGCCACCACGACCTTGAGCGGTGGCGACAGCGGCGATGGTTTCACGAGAAGCGCTCATGGCGAGTACCCGGATAAAAGTGACGGAAAGCAAAACGCCCCACTAGGGGGCGTCTTGAGTGGTGTTATCCACAGAGTAAATTACGCCTCGGCTTTTTTGGTAGCCGCTTCGATTTTACGTGTGATGTACCACTGTTGGGAGATCGACAGGCAGTTGTTGACCACCCAGTACAGCACCAGACCAGCCGGGAACCACAGGAAGAAGAAGGTGAAGATGATTGGCATCATTTTCATTACCTTGGCCTGCATCGGGTCCGGCGGAGTCGGGTTCAGACGCTGCTGGATGAACATGGTCGCGCCCATGATGATCGGCAGGATAAAGAACGGGTCTTTGATCGACAGGTCAGTTATCCACAGCATGAACGGAGCCTGGCGCATTTCCACGCTTTCCAGGAGCACCCAGTACAGCGACAGGAACACCGGCATCTGCACCAGAATCGGCAAGCATCCACCCAGCGGGTTGATCTTCTCTTTCTTGTACAGCTCCATCATGGCCTGCGACATTTTCTGCCGGTCATCGCCATGTTGTTCTTTCAGCGCGGCCAGTTTCGGGGCCACGGCACGCATACGTGCCATCGACTTGTAGCTGGCAGCCGACAGTGGGAAGAAGATCCCCTTGATCAACATGGTCAGCAGGATGATCGAGAAGCCCCAGTTGCCGACGATGCTGTGGATATGTTGCAGCAGCCAGAAGATAGGCTGGGCAATGAACCACAGAATGCCGTAATCCACAGTCAGTTCCAGACCTGGGGATAACTCTTTCAGCACAGCCTGGCTTTTCGGACCGGCGTACAACGTAGCGCTGGCTTCAGCCTTGGCACCCGGAGCGACGGTCAACGTCGGGCCAGTAAAGCCAATGATGTAGTTGCCTTGACTGTCTTTGCGGGTTTGAACCAGGTTGGCATCACCCTTGTTCGGGATCCATGCGGTCACGAAGTAGTGTTGCAACCAGGCGACCCAGCCACCTTGAACGGTTTCTTTCAGCGCGCCCTTGTCGATATCTTTCATCGACACTTTTTTGTACGGCTCGTTACTTGTCCACAGGGCGGCGCCCAGGTAAGTCGCGGTGCCGGTGGCAGTGCTGGAAGAAGGATCGGCGCTGTTGTCACGCTTGAGCTGGGCAAACAAGTTGCCAGTCCACGGCTTGGCGCTTTCGTTGTCGATCAGATAAGTGACTTTCAGATCGTACAAACCGCGGGTGAAGCTGAAGCGCTTGATGTAGTTGACGCCGTCGTGACTGAATTTCAGGTCAACGTTCAACTGGTTCTGGCCATCAGTCAGTTGATAAGTCTTCTGTTCGGTCGAATAAACCGGACGACCGGTAGCACGAGCATCCGGACCGTCAGTACCGGTCAGGCCACTTTGTGCCAGATATACACGTTCGCCGCCGTTATCGAACAGCTGGAACGGAACATCCGGGTGGTCTTGGCGACGTGGATACAGAGGCAATTTCAGCTGGGCGATATCACCACCCTGTGGATCGATTGCCAAGTCCAGTACATCCGTTTTTACATGGATGAGATCTTTATTGGTGACGACCGGGGTTTCTATCGGGGTGCTGGTATCGGCATTCGCGCTGGGTACATCGGCACTGGCGGCAGCATTGTTACCCAGTGGCGTATCCGGAATAGCCGGCGCCGACTGATTGGTAGCAACATTCTGAGTCGGCAGGGCAGCTTGGCCATAATCCTGGTTCCACTTAAGAACCATAGAGTAGGACACGATTGCCAGGGCGACGATCAGGATCGTGCGTTTAATATCCATGATTACTCGGCCATCGAAGAAGAACGGGAGGTAGGGATAGGCGGAACCGGGTCATAACCACCGGGATTCCACGGATGACAGCGACCTAAACGACGAAAGGTCAGCCAGCCACCGCGCAGAAGGCCATGATTTTCTATGGCTTCCAACGCGTAGCAGGAACAACTGGGGTAGAAACGACAGTGGTTTGCCATCAGGGGACTAATGGCATAGCGGTAAAACTGGATCGGAACGAGCGCCAGTTTACGCATCAGTACTGTCTACCCCTACAGTTTCGGTGCTGACAGCTGGTGCTGGCTTGTTGGTACGAGCCAAACGTTTCCAGAGCTTGCCGAAATGCTGAATCAATTCGGGGTTTTCTACGTCCCCCAAGCCTTTGCGCGCGACGATAACAATATCCCAACCAACCAGAGTCTCCTGGTGGAGGCGAAACGATTCGCGCATCAGACGCTTGAGGCGATTGCGCTCAACGGAGAGCTTTACGCTCTTCTTGCCGATCACCAACCCGAGACGGGGGTGATCCAGATCGTTGTTACGCGCAAGGAGCAGGAGATTTTTCCCCGGAACCTTGCCGGTGGGGGAGTCAAAGACTGCCTTGAAATGCCGGGGGGTTAGCAGACGCTTTTCCCGACTGAAGTCCTGACTCACCACCAGTACCGGATTATCAAACTGCCAGACGCGCACGACCTTTGGCGCGGCGACGCGACAGGACAGCACGGCCGTTCTTGGTGGCCATGCGAGCACGGAAGCCGTGAGTACGGGCGCGTTTGATGGTGCTTGGTTGGAAAGTACGTTTCATGGCGTGTTACCTGGTTCGTCCACAACGGGCCGGAATGGCCCCCGTTTTAAGAGACCGGCGATTCTAGAGAAAGCAAGCCTCTAGGTCAATTTCCAACCAGCTTTTCCTTTAATTAGATATCTGGAGGCCTCTGGACCGAATCCGGGCGATTCGTCTTTCACGAGCAATGCCATAGATATAAAAATAAAGAAGGATGTTATTTAAAGCTTTTCTGTAAAGCTTATAAAAGCTAGGGAGGCGATCTTCTGTGGATAACTGCCTTAAGGCCATATTCCACGTGGTGTACAGAGAATGACAACATGGGGGAGAAACGGTGCTCTGCCTGTGCTGCGCCATCGGATAAGCTGTGTGTGGAATGGCTACTTATCCACAGGCCAGTTACCCACAGACTTTCGACCCCACTTGTACAACGGGCTTAGGGGCGCTTATCCACAGAGCTTATGCACAGACCATTTGTCGCCTTTTTTACGGTTAAGGCGTTGATTCTTGGCGCCCTGTGAGCAAGCTACATGTGGATAAGTGGACGGCTGGCCGCTACAATGGCGGCTGTTTTTGCCTCACCGGCTTTCAACTTAGGGGATATCCGTGTCAGTGGAACTTTGGCAGCAGTGCGTGGAGCTTTTGCGCGATGAGCTGCCTGCCCAGCAATTCAACACCTGGATCCGTCCGCTACAGGTCGAAGCCGAAGGCGACGAGTTGCGTGTCTACGCACCTAATCGTTTTGTTCTCGACTGGGTCAACGAGAAATACCTGAGCCGCGTTCTCGAATTGCTCGATGAACATGGCAACGGGCTTGCTCCGGTGCTCTCCTTATTAATAGGCAGCAAACGCAGCTCGGTACCTCGTGCTGCGCCGAATGCACCGTTGGCAGCAAGCGCCTCGCAGGCTCAGGCCGCAGCGGCACCTGTTAATAACTCGCCTGCATCGGTTGCCCAGACGCCTTCGAAATCCTCGTCGCAGAAAAACGCGCCTATAAATGAAGAGCCGTCCCGCGACAGCTTTGACCCAATGGCCGGCGCCAGCTCACAACAGGCTCCGGTTCGTGCTGAACAGCGCACCGTTCAGGTCGAAGGTGCGCTCAAGCACACCAGCTATCTGAACCGCACGTTCACCTTTGAGAACTTTGTCGAAGGTAAATCCAACCAGCTGGCCCGCGCGGCTGCCTGGCAGGTCGCCGACAACCCCAAGCACGGTTACAACCCGCTCTTCCTTTATGGTGGCGTTGGCTTGGGTAAAACTCACTTGATGCACGCCGTGGGTAACCACCTATTAAAGAAGAACCCGAATGCCAAGGTCGTGTACCTGCACTCGGAGCGCTTCGTGGCCGACATGGTCAAGGCGCTGCAGCTCAATGCAATCAACGAGTTCAAACGGTTCTACCGTTCCGTTGATGCCTTGCTGATCGATGACATTCAATTCTTCGCCCGCAAGGAACGTTCCCAGGAAGAGTTTTTCCACACGTTCAATGCGTTGCTCGAAGGTGGCCAACAGGTCATCTTGACCAGTGACCGTTATCCGAAGGAAATCGAAGGCCTGGAAGAGCGCCTGAAGTCGCGCTTCGGCTGGGGCCTGACCGTTGCGGTAGAGCCGCCGGAACTGGAAACCCGCGTCGCGATCCTGATGAAAAAGGCCGACCAGGCTAAAGTCGACCTGCCTCACGACGCCGCGTTCTTCATCGCCCAGCGCATTCGTTCCAACGTGCGTGAGCTGGAAGGCGCACTCAAGCGTGTCATCGCTCACTCGCACTTCATGGGCCGCGACATCACCATCGAGTTGATCCGCGAATCCCTGAAAGATCTGCTGGCGTTGCAAGACAAGCTGGTGAGTGTGGATAACATCCAGCGTACTGTGGCCGAGTACTACAAGATCAAGATTTCCGATCTGCTGTCCAAGCGCCGTTCGCGCTCGGTGGCACGTCCCCGTCAGGTAGCGATGGCGCTCTCCAAAGAGCTGACCAACCACAGCCTGCCGGAAATTGGTGATGTGTTTGGCGGTCGCGACCACACTACGGTTTTGCACGCGTGCCGCAAGATCAACGAACTTAAGGAATCCGACGCGGATATTCGCGAGGACTACAAGAACCTGCTGCGTACACTGACTACTTGATGAACACCAGCGCAGCTTATTAAGGCAAGGGACTAGACCATGCATTTCACCGTTCAACGCGAAGCCCTGTTGAAACCCCTGCAACTGGTCGCAGGCGTCGTCGAGCGCCGACAGACCTTGCCGGTGCTTTCCAACGTATTGCTGGTTGTGGAAGGCCAGCAATTGTCCTTGACCGGTACCGACCTCGAAGTCGAACTGGTTGGTCGTGTCCAGCTCGAAGAACCTGCCGAACCTGGCGAGATCACCGTGCCGGCGCGCAAGCTGATGGACATCTGCAAGAGCCTGCCCAACGACGCGCTGATCGACATCAAGGTTGATGAGCAGAAGCTGGTGGTCAAGGCCGGTCGCAGCCGTTTCACCCTGTCGACCTTGCCAGCCAACGACTTCCCGACCGTGGAAGAAGGTCCTGGCTCGCTGACCTGCAGCCTGGAGCAAAGCCGGCTGCGCCGCTTGATCGAGCGCACCAGCTTCGCCATGGCCCAGCAGGACGTGCGTTATTACCTGAACGGCATGTTGCTGGAAGTCTCAGAAGGCATCATCCGCGCCGTTGCCACTGACGGTCACCGTCTGGCCATGTGCTCGATGAAAGCCGATATCGGTCAGCCGGATCGCCACCAGGTGATCGTGCCGCGTAAAGGTATTCTGGAGCTCGCGCGCCTGCTGACCGAGCCGGATGGCAATGTCAGCATCGTCCTGGGCCAGCACCACATCCGTGCGACCACTGGCGAGTTCACCTTCACATCCAAGCTGGTTGACGGCAAGTTCCCGGATTACGAGCGTGTCCTGCCTAAAGGCGGCGACAAGCTGGTGATCGGTGATCGTCAGGCCCTGCGTGAAGCGTTCAGCCGTACCGCCATTCTTTCCAACGAGAAGTACCGCGGTATTCGCCTGCAATTGGCCAACGGCCAGCTGAAAATTCAGGCGAATAACCCTGAGCAGGAAGAAGCGGAAGAAGAAGTGGGCGTCGACTACAACGGCGGCAACCTGGAAATCGGCTTCAACGTCAGCTACTTGCTGGATGTGCTGGGTGTGATGACCACCGAACAGGTTCGCCTGATCCTGTCCGACTCCAACAGTAGCGCCCTGGTGCAAGAATCCGACAACGATGACTCGGCTTACGTTGTCATGCCGATGCGCCTGTAATCATGTTCAGCAGAAGCTAGATGTCCCTCAGTCGCGTCTCGGTCACCGCGGTGCGCAATTTGCACCCGGTGACCTTCTCCCCCTCTCCCCGCATCAATATCCTCCACGGCGCCAACGGCAGTGGCAAAACCAGCGTGCTGGAAGCCATTCATTTGCTGGGGCTTGCCCGTTCCTTCCGCAGTGCCCGCTTGTTACCGGTGATCCAGTACGAGCAACTGGCGTGCACGGTATTTGGCCAAGTCGAATTGGCGGAAGGCGGTCATAGCAGCCTGGGGATTTCTCGTGATCGTCAGGGGGAGTTTCAAATACGCATCGACGGGCAGAATGCTCGCAGTGCTGCGCAATTGGCGGAAATCCTGCCACTGCAACTGATCAACCCGGACAGCTTTCGTTTGCTGGAAGGCGCGCCAAAAATCCGCAGGCAATTCCTCGATTGGGGAGTGTTCCACGTGGAACCGCGTTTTATGGCCACTTGGCAGCGCCTGCAGAAGGCCCTGCGGCAGCGGAACTCGTGGCTGCGGCATGGTACACTTGACGCCGCTTCGCAAGCTGCTTGGGACCGGGAACTGTGCCTGGCCAGCGCTGAAATAGATGAATACCGCCGCGCCTATATCAAAGCCTTGAAACCAGTCTTTGAGCAGACCTTGAGCGAGTTGCTTGAACTCGAGGGGCTGACGTTGAGCTACTACCGTGGTTGGGACAAAGACCGGGAACTGAGTGCAGTGCTCGCGACGTCCTTACAGCGGGATCAGCAAATTGGTCACACCCAGGCCGGACCACAACGGGCTGATTTGCGCCTTAGATTGGGCGCACATAATGCCGCGGAAATCTTGTCCCGCGGTCAGCAGAAGTTGGTGGTCTGTGCCCTGCGTATCGCCCAAGGGCATCTGGTTAGCCAGGCCCGGCGCGGGCAATGTATTTATCTGGTGGATGACTTGCCGTCCGAACTGGACGAGCAGCACCGCCGCGCGTTATGCCGCTTGTTGGAAGACTTACGCTGCCAGGTGTTTATCACCTGTGTAGACCACGAATTATTGAGGGAAGGCTGGCAGACGGAAACGCCAGTCGCTTTGTTCCACGTGGAACAAGGCCGTATCACCCAGACCCACGACCATCGGGAGTGAAGGCATGAGCGAACAAAATACGAATACGTACGACTCGACCAGCATTAAAGTGCTTAAAGGTTTGGATGCCGTACGCAAACGTCCCGGTATGTACATCGGTGATACCGATGATGGCAGCGGTCTGCACCACATGGTGTTCGAGGTGGTCGATAACTCGATCGACGAAGCTTTGGCCGGTCACTGCGACGACATCAGCATCATCATCCACCCGGACGAATCTATCACCGTGCGCGACAACGGTCGCGGCATCCCGGTAGATGTGCATAAAGAAGAAGGCGTTTCGGCAGCAGAGGTCATCATGACCGTGCTCCACGCCGGCGGTAAGTTCGATGACAACTCCTACAAAGTATCCGGCGGTTTGCACGGTGTAGGTGTTTCCGTGGTGAACGCCCTCTCCGAACTGCTGGTGCTGACCGTGCGTCGCAGCGGCAAGATCTGGGAGCAGACCTACGTTCACGGCGTTCCGCAAGAACCGATGAAAATCGTCGGTGAAAGCGAAACCACCGGTACCCAGATTCATTTCCGTCCTTCCGACGAAACCTTCAAGAACATCCACTTCAGCTGGGACATCCTGGCCAAGCGGATTCGTGAACTGTCCTTCCTCAACTCCGGTGTGGGTATCGTCCTCAAAGACGAACGCAGCGGCAAGGAAGAGCTGTTCAAATACGAAGGTGGCCTGCGGGCGTTCGTTGAATACCTGAACACCAACAAGACTGCGGTCAACCAGGTGTTCCACTTCAACATCCAGCGTGAAGACGGCATCGGCGTGGAAATCGCCCTGCAGTGGAACGACAGCTTCAACGAGAACCTGTTGTGCTTCACCAACAACATTCCTCAGCGCGATGGCGGTACTCACCTGGTGGGTTTCCGTTCGGCACTGACGCGTAACCTGAACACCTACATCGAAGCAGAAGGTCTGGCGAAGAAGCATAAAGTCGCCACCACCGGTGACGATGCCCGTGAAGGCCTGACCGCGATTATTTCGGTCAAGGTTCCGGATCCGAAGTTCAGCTCCCAGACCAAAGACAAGCTGGTGTCTTCCGAAGTGAAGACCGCCGTTGAACAGGAAATGGGTAAGTACTTCTCCGACTTCCTGCTGGAAAACCCGAACGAAGCCAAATTGGTTGTCGGCAAGATGATCGACGCGGCGCGGGCTCGTGAAGCGGCGCGTAAAGCCCGTGAGATGACCCGTCGTAAAGGCGCGCTGGATATCGCTGGGCTACCGGGCAAACTGGCTGACTGCCAAGAGAAAGACCCTGCCCTGTCCGAACTGTACCTGGTGGAAGGTGACTCTGCTGGCGGTTCCGCCAAGCAGGGTCGTAACCGTCGCACCCAGGCCATCCTGCCGTTGAAGGGTAAGATCCTCAACGTCGAGAAGGCGCGCTTCGACAAGATGATTTCCTCGCAGGAAGTCGGCACCTTGATCACCGCCCTGGGCTGTGGCATCGGCCGCGACGAGTACAACATCGACAAGCTGCGCTACCACAACATCATCATCATGACCGATGCTGACGTCGACGGTTCGCACATCCGCACCCTGCTGCTGACGTTCTTCTTCCGTCAGTTGCCTGAGCTGATCGAGCGTGGCTACATCTACATCGCCCAGCCGCCGCTGTACAAAGTGAAAAAGGGCAAGCAAGAGCAATACATCAAAGACGACGACGCCATGGAAGAGTACATGACGCAGTCGGCCCTGGAAGATGCGAGCCTGCACTTGAACGACGAAGCCCCGGGGATCTCCGGTGAAGCGTTGGAGCGTCTCGTAAACGATTTCCGCATGGTGATGAAGACCCTCAAGCGTTTGTCGCGCCTGTACCCTCAGGAGCTGACCGAGCACTTCATCTACCTGCCAGCCGTCAGCCTTGAGCAATTGGGCGACCACGCTCACATGCAGAATTGGCTGGCCCAGTACGAAGTCCGTCTGCGTACCGTCGAAAAATCCGGCCTGGTTTACAAAGCGAGCCTGCGTGAAGACCGTGAACGTAACGTCTGGCTGCCAGAGGTCGAACTGATCTCCCACGGCCTGTCGAACTATGTCACCTTCAACCGCGACTTCTTCGGCAGCAACGACTACAAGACGGTTGTCACCCTTGGCGCGCAACTGAGTACCCTGCTGGACGATGGTGCTTACATTCAGCGTGGCGAGCGTAAGAAAGCGGTCAAAGAGTTCAAGGAAGCCTTGGACTGGTTGATGGCTGAAAGCACCAAGCGTCACACCATTCAGCGATACAAAGGTCTGGGCGAAATGAACCCGGATCAGCTGTGGGAAACCACCATGGACCCAGCTCAGCGTCGCATGCTGCGTGTGACCATCGAAGACGCCATTGGCGCCGATCAGATCTTCAACACCCTGATGGGTGATGCGGTCGAGCCTCGTCGTGACTTCATCGAGAGCAACGCCTTGGCGGTGTCCAACCTGGACTTCTGATCAGGTTGCAGCGCAAACAAAAAGGCCAACGCTAAGCGTTGGCCTTTTTTATTGGGTGGGATTTGGGCATTTTACAAATGCTCCACGTGGAACATCTCACTCGTCGGAGGCAGCCGTCACACTCTCCAAGCGATACCCGTACCCATAAATCGTGAGCAGCTGCCACCCCCGCTCCGCCGTCAGCCCGAGCTTATTCCGTAGCCGATAAATATGCGTATCCAGGGGCCGCGACGAGACCATTTCCTCATGGGTCCAGAACCGCTCATACAGATATTCCCGAGACAGTGGCCGCGCCAGGTTCTCAAACAGGCACCGAGCCAGGCGGTATTCGCGTTCTGTCAGGTTGATAGGTTTCCCCGCCCTGCTCACCGTGAGTTCAGCATCATCGAACGTCAGGTCGTTGAAGGTCAGCACTTCGCTGGCTGCAGACTTTTGCAGTCCGTGGCGCCGCAGCACCGCATTGACCCGTGCCTTAAGCTCGTTAGGGCGAAATGGCTTACTGACGTAATCATCGGCGCCACTGTTCAACGCCTGGACGATATCGCTCTCGGCATCTCGGCTGGTGAGCATGATGGCGGCGGGTGGCGCTTCCATGTGCTCGCGGGTCCAGCGCAATAATGCCAGGCCGCTGAGGTCAGGCAGTTGCCAATCCAGGATCAGCAGGTCAAAGGTTTCCCGGCGCAGTTGGCGCAGCAGGTCTTCTCCACGCTCGAAGCAGTGCAGGCTCCAAGGCTGATCCGCGGCGCTGGGGATTTGTCGCAGTGTCTGTTCCACCCGCCGCAGTTCTGCATGTTCGTCATCCAGTATTGCGACACGCATGGCAGGGTCCTTTCTGATTAAGAATGCAGGCATGAATCTGAACAATTATGGCCAGATTCTCAGGCCCTTTGAATCTCTCGGTACGCTGATATCAAATGGCCGTAAGCCATTGGAAATCGTAATACCCAAGCTGGGAAGATACCGGCTCGGGACCTTCAGGAAAAGGATCAATGGCAATCTGGCTTTATGCTGTTTCGGGACGTGCGGCGGTTCTGGAGAAGATTAATGTATGGGGGCGAATGGTATTGGTGGTAATGGCGGCAACCTTGGGGACGGAAACGGTAGGGGCATCCAAACCGGTAATACCTGCTTCGTTCGATGAACGTCAAACCCTGAGCGAACCGGGTAACGGTATGGGCTTCGCCAGCTCGCCGCTTCAGCAACTCGGTGAACAACAGCAGAATCAACGCTGGGTGTTTTAAGCACCGCCAAATCTGAACAATTTTTGCGATTCGGTCCGGCACACCTGTCTTGTAGGTAAATTCGCTCTCGCTGGATGACACACGGATTGGAGCGAGGGAATTGCTCCGGCACAGGGATGTGTCATCTTCTGCCATAGATCCCACGCCCCAGACATTTTGGCTATCGACTGGATACCTCATCGAGTATCGTAGTCGGTATTCAAGGTCTTCCCGCGCAAGACGCTTCCTGAACGTGCTTTCTGATGCCCCATTAGAACTAGAATCTTGATGAGCGCCATGACCTTTTTCACCTGCCGACTTCGCTTTGCCATTTCTACGCTGTTGGGCTCAGGCTTGATTGTTACGCTTGGCGTATTGAGCTTGCCGGCCTTGGCACGTCCCGCCCCTCCCCGCGCCCCCTACATTGACGACAACCAGATGTGCCGCGCGCAGCCTCTGCCGGCGGTGGTGCAGCACCTGACAGGCGAAGCCTGGAAGCTGGATGCCAAGGGCGTTTCCACGGCCTTGGCAGAAGGCATGGTCATTGATGAACAAGAGAGTGTGAAAACCTCACCGGACGCGTTCGTCAGCCTTTTGCTGGGAGACGGTACGCGGGTTGTCTTGCCGTCCAGCTCCCAGGTTCGACTGCACCTGGTCGAGGAGCAATCTATTCCGCAGGTCATTCTTGAAGAAGGTCAGGTTGAGGCTTATGTCATCAAGCGTGCCAGTGACTACGACCGTTTCCAGATCGTGACCCCGGTGGGCGTGCTCGGTGTGCGCGGCACACATTTCCGCGTGCGCAACGACGGCGAACAATCGCTGGTGGAAGTGCTCAATGGGCAGGTTGCGGTCAATCGGGATGACGCTCCACCGACTCTACGACCCATCAAGAAGAAGCCCATTACCGGGCCGGTTGCGGGTGAAGTAAAGGTCGGTGCGAGGCAGGGTTTGGCATTCAAGAAACAAGGTGAACTCAAGCCCGTGGAACTGCTGGATGCTCCACGTCTGGTGGGCCAGGATGGGCAGAAAGGCGATGCGCCGATATGGACGCTTTTTCTGCGTCCGTTAGCCGGCGCCCAGCGTTACAGGGCTCAGGTCGCGACCGATAAGGAGTTTCTGAACATCAAGCAGGAAAACTTCTCCGACAAGCCGCAAATGCGCTTCACTGGGCTGAAAGCATCGTTCTATCACGTTCGTTTGTCAGCCTATGATGAACACGGGCTTGAGGGAGAAACCGGGGTCTATGACATCTTCTATTACCCGCCCGCGAACCGCGTGCAATAGCGCCCCGGACGCTCGCCGGTGAGGCTTTGGCGCCGGGCTGAAAAGCGCCAACCGACCCAGGCTCAGCGGCTGTTCAATGGCTTGGTGCGCGAGTGGCTCTGGGTCAGCCTGTTGCTGTTACCCATCACGGCATTCCTGTCCCTGAGCCCGGGCTTTTCCCTCAACAACCTGCTGTACGACAGTCTTCGCCGCCTGGCCCCGTTGCCGGTGGATCCACGCATCTTGCTGGTGACCATTGATGACCGAAGCCTGAAGGAACTCGGCCAATGGCCTTGGTCCCGGCGCGTACACGCCGACCTGCTTGATCGGCTGAGCGTTGCCAAACCCGCAGGCATTCTGTTCGATGTGATCTTCAGCGAACCCGCCCGAGAGCCGGCCAATGACCTGCGCCTGGCCGAGGCTATGTGCAACGCCGGCACTGTTCTGTTGCCCCTGATTCGTGAAGGCTCGCCCCGCTTTGACCAACCTGTGGCGCAAATCCTGCCGGTGCTGCCCCTGCGCGATTGCGCCAGGGGCGTCGGCCATATCAACGTTGAAGCGGACAGCGACGGTATCGTTCGAAGCCTGTATTTGCGTGAAGGCCCGCCAGGGAACATGACGCCCCAACTGGCCTGGTTGGCGTTTGAACTGAGCGGCCAGCAGGCCGTTATGCCGGGCGCGCTTGGCCCGGTGGACAGCAACCATTGGCAGCGGGAAAACTCCATTCGAATTCCGTTCATTGCCAGCCATGCCGGCTTTCCCAGCGTGCCGTATATCAGCGTTTTACGCGGTGAGGTGCCGCCTGAGTTGCTGCGAGACCGTTTGATCCTGATCGGTGCCACTGCGCCGGGCATGGGCGACCGGTATGTCACGCCGCTGTCGGCCAGCGTTGGCACTACACCAGGCGTGGAGATCCAGGCCAACATTCTTAATGGCTTGCTGCAAGGGCGCAGCATTGTTGACCTGCCAGCCTGGATGGCAACGCTGCTGGCCACCGCCATGGTCGCGCTGCTATTGGGCTTGCTGTTGTTTCGCCCGCGTTATGCGCTGTGGTTGACCGTCGGTTGCATGGGGGCCGCGCTTCTCGGTTCTTGGGGCCTGTTGCGCCTGGGCCATTGGTGGTCACCGGCGGCGTGCCTGATCGGCATGCTGCTCAGCTACCTGATCTGGAACTGGCGGCGCCTGAGCGTGATCCTGGCCTATTTCGGTTGGGAACTGGCACGCCTGGACGACGAACCCAAAGTGCTCCCTGAGCGGCGTAGAGCGCCCGCCAGCCAGGGTGATGTATTACAGGGACGGATCTTCGCCCTGGAACAAGCAGTCAGCCGCACCCGGGACACGCGCCGCTTTATGGCCGATGGCCTGGAATGTTTGCCGGTAGCGACCTTGATTACTGATCCCAAGGGCAATGTCCTGCTGGCCAATCGGATTGCTCGTGATGTATTCGGCAATGAATTGGTGGCTGAAAACCTGTTGGAGCAGCTCGCTGCGTTGGGTTATCCACCGCTGCAGGACGGCATTCGCCCTGCCCTGTCGGCGCTGGAGATCGTCGAATTTCGCGACACCCTTGATCGCAGCCTGCGCCTCGACCTGGCCCCGTTGCTGCCCGCAGACGGGGATGTGGCCCTGGGCTGGCTGTTGAGCCTCACAGACCTGAGTATCGAGCGCGACGCCCAGCAGCAGCGGGAAACCTTGTTGCGCTTTCTGTCCCATGACCTGCGTGCTCCGCACTCGGCGATCCTGGCCCTGTTGGATGTTCAGGACACCGCTGCGCCGATATTTGCCCAGATCGAGCAGCAAGTCCGCCGCGCCCTGAACCTGACCGAATCCTTCGTGCAACTGGCGAAAGCCGAATCTGACGGATACCAATTCCAGCCCAGTCTGTTCGCCATGCTGGTGCTCGACGCGTTTGATCAAGTCGCTGTGCATGCCCAGCTGAAAGGTATCCACCTGGCTCGCAACCTGGATGACGACGGCGAGGAGATGGTCTGGGCGGATCAATCGCTGCTGACCCGCGCCTTGTTTAATCTGTTGGAGAACGCGGTCAAATACAGCCCTTCAGGCACCACCGTCACATTAAGCCTGACCAGCAGTGAAGATCGCCTGGAATGCCGTATCAGCGATCAGGGGCGAGGAATCGCTGAACAGGATTTACCCGAATTGTTTGGCCAATACCGGCGCTTCGCCTCTGCTCAAGGCAGTGAAGGATTGGGGTTGGGCCTGACCATGGTCAAGGCCGTCGTGGATCGCCATGGTGGGCGAATCGGCTGCGAAAGTGTGGTGGATAAAGGTACGACCTTCATCCTTCAACTGCCGTTATGGAAGGAGTGAACTGCTGCTTTTTACCTGTGCATAAAAAACCGGTCTCAAGGACCGGTTTTTTAATGCGGAAAAAACTTATGCACCTTTTTCGCTGTTTTATGAGCTTAGGAAATATGTAAGCAAATCAGCAGCCTATAATCGAAAAAGCACGATTCGCCAACAAACCGTACACAGGTTATCCACAGAAACTCAAATCACCGGAGTGTCGACGACGACCGGCTCCGGCGGCAGCGAACCCATGGCTCTTTGTTGCGCTTCATTCCATGCCTGGGCACGGTCGTTCAGCGCAGCGATAGCGCGTGGGCCTACACCCTCGGCATACATCGGTTCGCCAATGATCACTGTGATGGTGCCTTCACGCTTGGCCCAGCCGGTCTTTGGCCAGAACTTGCCGGCGTTGTGGGCAATTGGCAGCACCGGCAGGCCGGCGTTTACCGCCAAAGCCGTACCGCCGCGTGAGAACTTGCCCACAGTGCCGTAGGGCACGCGTGTACCTTCGGGGAAGATCAGCACCCAAACGCCGTCCTTGAGCAGCTCGTCGCCCTTCTTCGCCACATGCTTTAGCGCTGCCTTGGGGTTGTCGCGGTCGATGGCGATCGGACGCAGCATGGCCATGGCCCAGCCGAAGAACGGCACGTACAGCAGCTCACGCTTGAGCACCTGGCTCAGGGGCGAGAAGTACGCAGACAGGAAGAAGGTTTCCCAGGTGCTCTGGTGGTTCGACAGAATCACGCAGGGCTGGTCCGGGACGTTTTCGGCGCCCTTGATCTCGAAACGAATGTTCAGGAACACCTTGGTCAACCACAACGCGCAGTTGCACCAAAAGACGTTGATGAAACGATAGCGCGCCTTGAACGGCAAAAACGGCGCGATAAAAAAGCTCAGGGTGCACCAGAGGAGGGAACTGGTGCCCAGCAGCAGGTAAAAGAAGAAGGTTCTGATGGCCTGCAAAATCGACATGGCGGCATTTACCGTTGCGGGACAAGGCCCGCCTGTTAAAAGCGCGCTCCCGAACAGTCCTTGGTCAGGAAGTCGAGAAGTGCTGCTAGTTGTTGATAAGTTCTGCGGCAACCGCCGCCAGATCGTCAAAAATCAAGGTGCCTACCGGCAGGGTTTTAGCCTGGGTCTTTTCGCCTTTCCCGGTTTTTACCAAAACTGGCTGAGAGTCGACGGCCTTGGCGGCTTCCAGGTCACCGAGGCTATCCCCGACAAACCAAAGCCCAGCCAATGGCACGTTGTAATGTTCAGCAATAGTTTTAAGCATACCCGGTTTGGGCTTGCGGCAATCGCAACCTTCATCCGGGCCATGTGGGCAATACACCACCAGCCCTACTTCACCGCCCTGCTCGGCCACCAGCATGCGCAGGCGCGCGTGCATGGCGTCGAGGGTGGCGATGTCGTAGTAGCCGCGGGCGATGCCGGACTGGTTGGTGGCGATGGCCACCGTCCAGCCCGCTTTGCTCAACTGCGCGATGGCCTCGATCGAGCCGGGCAGTGGAATCCATTCCGCCACCGATTTGATGTAAGCGTCGGAGTCGTAATTGATCACTCCGTCCCGGTCGAGAATCAGCAGTTTCAACATGATCAGCTCAGGGTCGAAATGTCAGCAATGTTGACGAACAAACCACGCAGACGCGCCAGCATGGCGTAGCGGTTTTTCCGCACGCCCGCGTCTTCGGCATTGATCATCACCGCTTCAAAGAACGCATCCACCGGCTCACGCAAGGTGGCCAGGCGCGCCAGTGCTTCGGCGTAGTTGCGTTCGGCGATCAGCGGCTTCACTGCGTTTTCTGCCTTGGCGATGGCCGAGTTCAGCGAGAACTCCTTGGCATCGGCAAACAGGCCCGGGTCGACTTCGGCATTGCCGAGGTTGTCGGCCTTGCTCAGCAGGTTCGATACACGCTTGTTCACAGCGGCCAGGGCACCGGCTTCCGGCAATTTGCGGAAGGCCTGAACGGCTTGTACACGTTGGTCGAAGTCCAGCGCCGAACCCGGTTGCAGGGCACGTACCGACAGGTACACCGAAACGTCAACGCCTTCGTCTTCGTAACGCGCACGCAGACGATCGAACACGAACTCCAGCACTTGCTCGGCCAGGCCCGCTTGCTTGACCTTGGCACCGAACTGGCCGACAGCGAATACCACGGCCTGGGTCAGGTCGAGGTCGAGCTGCTTGTCGATCAGGATCCGCAGCACACCCAGGGCCGCACGGCGCAGGGCATACGGGTCTTTG
Source organism: Pseudomonas sp. SED1 (assembly GCF_034044025.1). Taxonomy (NCBI): domain Bacteria; kingdom Pseudomonadati; phylum Pseudomonadota; class Gammaproteobacteria; order Pseudomonadales; family Pseudomonadaceae; genus Pseudomonas; species Pseudomonas sp. SED1. The sequence continues at coordinate 24,430 of NZ_JAXCIS010000177.1, read as the reverse complement.
CTGCCGGTAGGCAACATGCCGATACCGAAGATACCGACGAGGGTATCCAGCTTGTCAGCGATGGCTACGGCCGCACCGGTGAGGGTGGTTGGCAGCTCGGCGCCAGCACCGCGCGGCATGTACTGCTCGTTCAGCGCCAGGGCGACGTCTTCCGGCTCGCCATCATTGAGGGCGTAGTAGTAACCGGCAACACCTTGCATTTCCGGGAACTCGCCGACCATCTCGGTGGCCAGGTCGCACTTGGACAGCAGGCCGGCACGCGCAGCCCAGGCAGCATCGCCACCAATGCGTGGCGCGATGTAGGCCGCCAGCTTGGAGACGCGCACGGCCTTGTCGTAGACGCTGCCGAGTTTTTCCTGGAACACCACGTTTTGCAGGCGCAGGTTGAAGTCTTCGAGCTTCTGCTTTTTGTCTTGCTTGAAGAAGAACTCGGCGTCGGTCAGGCGCGGGCGAACGACTTTCTCGTTACCGGCGATGATCTGCTGCGGGTCCTTGCTTTCGATGTTGGCCACGGTGATGAACCGCGGCAGCAACTTGCCGTCCACGTCCAGCAGGCAGAAATACTTCTGGTTGTCCTGCATGGTGGTGATCAGCGCTTCCTGCGGCACGTCGAGGAAACGTTCTTCGAACGAGCACACCAGCGGCACTGGCCACTCAACCAAAGCGGTCACTTCCTCCAGCAGGCTTGGCGGCACAATGGCGGTGCCTTCCTGCAGGCGGGCCAGCTCTTCGGTGCGCTTGCTGATCAGCTCGCGACGTTCATTGGCATCGGCCAGTACGTAGGCCGCACGCAGGTCAGTGGCGTAGTTGGCCGGCGAGGTGATGCGTACGGCTTCAGGATGGTGGAAGCGGTGACCACGGGAATCACGACCGGCCTTCTGGGCGAGGATGGTGCAATCGATGACTTGGTCACCGAGCAGCATCACTAGCCATTGGGTTGGACGCACGAACTCTTCCTTGCGGGCACCCCAGCGCATGCGCTTCGGGATAGGCAGGTCGTTCAGCGAGTCTTCAACGATGGTCGGCAACAGGCTGGCGGTCGGCTTACCGGTGATGACCTGGCTGAAACGCAGTTTCGGGCCACTCTGGTCGATCTCGCTCAGCTCGACGCCACACTTCTTGGCAAAACCAAGGGCGGCTTGAGTCGGGTTGCCTTCAGCATCGAAGGCGGCCTGGCGTGGCGGGCCGTCGAGGTTGATGCTGCGGTCCGGCTGCTGGGTTTCCAGCGCGGTGAGCAACACCGCCAGGCGACGCGGCGCGGCGTAGACCTTCTTCGCGGCGAACTTCAGGCCAGCGGTTTGCAGGCCTTTTTCGATACCGGCCAGAAACGCATCGGCCAGCGTGTTGAGTGCCTTGGGTGGCAGCTCTTCGGTGCCCAGTTCAACCAGGAAATCTTGAGCACTCATTGTGCAGCCTCCAGCTTAGCCAACACTTCATCACGCAGGTCCGGGGTTGCCATCGGGAAGCCCAGCTTGGCGCGAGCCAGCAGGTAGGCTTGGGCGACGGAACGTGCCAGGGTGCGTACACGCAGGATGTATTGCTGGCGCGCGGTGACCGAGATGGCACGGCGAGCATCCAGCAGGTTGAAGGTGTGGGATGCCTTCAGAACCATTTCATAGCTTGGCAACGGCAACGGCTGATCCAGTTCGATCAGGCGCTTGGCTTCGCTTTCATAGAAGTCGAACAGCTCGAACAGTTTCTCGACGTTGGCGTGTTCGAAGTTGTAGGTCGACTGCTCCACTTCGTTCTGGTGGAACACATCGCCATAGGTGACCTTGCCGAACGGGCCGTCAGCCCACACCAGGTCGTAGACCGAATCCACGCCTTGCAGGTACATGGCCAGACGCTCGAGACCGTAGGTGATCTCGCCGGTCACCGGGTAGCACTCGATGCCACCGGCTTGCTGGAAGTAAGTGAATTGCGTCACTTCCATGCCGTTGAGCCAGACTTCCCAGCCCAGGCCCCAGGCGCCCAGGGTTGGCGATTCCCAGTTGTCTTCGACGAAACGGATGTCGTGGACCAGCGGGTCCAGGCCGACATGTTTCAGCGAGCCCAGGTACAGCTCCTGGAAGTTGTCCGGGTTCGGCTTCAGCACCACCTGGAACTGGTAGTAGTGCTGCAGGCGGTTCGGGTTTTCGCCGTAGCGGCCGTCAGTCGGGCGACGACTGGGCTGCACATAAGCGGCGTTCCAGGTTTCCGGGCCGATGGCCCGCAGGAAGGTAGCGGTGTGGAAAGTGCCGGCGCCTACTTCCATATCGTAGGGCTGAAGTACCACACAACCTTGCTCGGCCCAGTATTGCTGGAGGGCGAGGATCAAGTCTTGGAAGGTACGCACGGCTGGCGTAGGCTGGCTCACGAAATTCACCTGTTACTTGGGCTGCGATTTAAAGAGCGGGAGTATACCCGATTCGGCCGCGCCACCATCCCCTGGAGCCTTATGCCACGCTGCTTTTGGTGTTCTGAAGATCCGCTGTACATGGCTTATCACGATCAGGAGTGGGGAACGCCGCTGCGCGATGCGCAGGGACTGTTCGAGTTGCTTTTGCTCGAAGGGTTCCAGGCGGGCCTGTCCTGGATCACCGTTTTACGCAAACGCGAGCACTATCGAAAGGTCTTGTTTGGATTTGATGCACAGCGTTTGGCCCAACTGAGCGATGCCGAGATTGAAGCGCTGATGCTCGATCCGGGCATCGTGCGTAACCGCCTGAAACTCAATGCCACCCGGCGCAATGCCGCCGCCTGGCTGGCGCTGGAGGACCCAGTGGAGTTTCTGTGGTCGTTTGTGGGCGGCGTGCCGAAGGTCAATCATTTCAAGGATCGCAGCCAGGTTCCGGCGATTACGCCTGAAGCGGAAGCCATGAGCAAAGCCCTGAAAAAAGCCGGCTTTACGTTCGTCGGACCGACCATCTGCTACGCGTTCATGCAGGCCTCGGGCATGGTCATGGACCACACCTTGGACTGCGACCGTTACGCGAACCTGGCCAACGCCGGTTAGAATGGCGGCTTTGCGCACCACACACGATCAGGAGTGACCTGTGGAAAAGTTTAAAGGCGCCTTGCTGGTAGGCGCTCTTCGGTTGTTTGCCCTGCTGCCTTGGCGCGCGGTGCAAGCGGTCGGTTCGGCGATTGGCTGGATCATGTGGAAAACCCCTAACCGCTCCCGCGAGACGGTGCGGATCAACCTGTCCAAATGCTTCCCCGACATGGACCCGGCCGAGCGCGAGCGCTTGGTGGGCCAGAGCCTCAAGGACATCGGCAAGTCCCTGACCGAAAGCGCTTGCGCCTGGATCTGGCCGGCCCAGCGCTCCATTGACCTGGTGCGTGAAGTCGAAGGCCTGGAAGTGCTGCACGAAGCCCTGGCCTCGGGCAAAGGCGTGGTGGGCATCACCAGCCACTTGGGCAATTGGGAAGTGTTGAACCACTTCTATTGCAGCCAGTGCAAACCGATCATTTTCTACCGTCCGCCGAAGCTCAAAGCCGTGGATGACTTGCTGCGCAAACAGCGGGTGCAACTGGGCAACCGTGTGGCGGCGTCCACCAAGGAAGGCATCCTCAGTGTGATCAAGGAAGTGCGTAAAGGTGGCCAGGTGGGCATTCCTGCCGACCCGGAGCCGGCGGAATCCGCCGGGATCTTTGTACCGTTCTTCGCCACCCAGGCGCTGACCAGCAAGTTCGTGCCAAACATGTTGGCGGGGCACAAGGCGGTCGGCGTGTTCCTGCATGCCCTGCGGCTGCCGGATGGCTCGGGCTACAAAGTGATCCTGGAAGCGGCACCGGAAGACATGTACAGCACGGACACTGCGACGTCGTGCGCGGCGATGAGCAAGGTGGTGGAGCGGTATGTGGCCGCTTATCCGAGCCAGTACATGTGGAGCATGAAGCGCTTCAAGAAACGCCCGCCGGGTGAGGCGCGGTGGTATTGACCCGCTTCCTGTAGGAGCGAGCTTGCTCGCGAAGGTCGTTAACGATTATGCGGTCTTTCTGATTTGACGCGGCGCTCTCGGGTTTTTCGCGAGCAAGCTCGCTCCTACAGGTGTTTATCGAGTTTCTTCAGGAACACCGTCATTTCTTTTTCGGCCTGCTTGTCGCCATGGGCCTGGGCCGCTGTAATCCCCTGCTCCCACGCCAACCGCGCCGCAGCACTATCACCCTGCCCCACTTGCGCCTTGCCCAACAGCTTCCACGCCGCCGAATACTTAGGATCGAACTCGACGCATTTCTGCAGATGCTCCGCCGCCTTGGCGTTGTCCTTCAGATCCAGATAACCCTTGCCCAACCCAAACCGCAGCAGTGAGTTATCCACACCCTTGGCGAGCATTTTTTCCAGGGATTCGAGCATGTCGGTCACTCCATTGATCAGAAAAAGCTCAGGCCCACGTGGAACAGTTTCTCCACATCGCGGATATGTTTTTTATCCACAAGGAACAGAATCACATGGTCGCCGGTGGCGATCACCGTGTCGTCGTGGGCGATGATCACTTCTTCATCGCGAATGATTGCGCCGATGGTAGTACCCGGTGGCAGGCCGATATCGCGGATCGCCTTGCCAATCACCTTGCTCGACTTCGAGTCGCCGTGGGCAATCGCCTCGATGGCTTCCGCCGCGCCTCGGCGCAACGAGTGCACGCTCACAATATCGCCGCGCCGCACGTGGGCCAGCAAGGTACCGATGGTTGCCAGTTGCGGGCTGATGGCGATGTCGATATCGCCACCCTGGATCAGGTCGACATAGGCCGGGTTGTTGATGATGGTCATCACCTTCTTCGCCCCCAGCCGCTTGGCCAGCAACGACGACATGATGTTGGCTTCATCATCGTTGGTCAGGGCCAGGAAGATGTCGGCGTCGGCAATATTTTCTTCGAGCAGCAGGTCACGGTCCGAGGCACTGCCTTGCAGGACCACGGTGCTGTCGAGGGTGTCGGACAAGTACCGGCAGCGTGCCGGATTCATCTCGATGATCTTCACCTGATAGCGGCTTTCGATGGCCTCGGCCAAGCGCTCGCCGATCTGCCCGCCGCCGGCGATGACGATGCGTTTGTAGGTTTCATCCAGCCGGCGCATTTCGCTCATCACCGCGCGAATATTCGCCTTGGCCGCGATGAAAAATACTTCGTCGTCGGCTTCGATCACCGTATCGCCCTGCGGCAGGATCGGCCGGTCGCGACGGAAGATTGCCGCCACTCGCGTCTCGACGTTGGGCATGTGCTCGCGCAGCTGGCGCAGTTGCTGGCCCACCAACGGCCCGCCGTAGTAGGCCTTTACCGCCACCAGTTGCGCCTTGCCTTCGGCAAAGTCGATAACCTGCAAGGCGCCCGGGTGTTCGATCAGGCGCTTGATGTAGTGGGTCACCACCTGCTCCGGGCTGATCAGCACGTCCACCGGGATCGCGTCGTTGTCGAACAGTCCGGCGCGGGTCAGGTACGCGGCTTCACGCACCCGGGCGATTTTGGTCGGGGTGTGGAACAGGGTGTGGGCGACCTGGCAGGCGACCATGTTGGTCTCGTCACTGTTGGTGACCGCCACCAGCATGTCGGCATCGTCGGCACCGGCCTGGCGCAGCACCGTAGGAAACGAGGCACGGCCTTGTACGGTACGGATATCCAGGCGGTCGCCCAAATCCCGCAGGCGCTCCGCGTCGGTGTCGACCACGGTGATGTCGTTGGCTTCGCTGGCCAAATGCTCGGCCAGCGTACCGCCGACCTGCCCTGCGCCGAGGATGATGATTTTCATCCGGTCACTCCCTTAAAACCATTCAGCCGCGAGCGGCGGCAATCTTGATCAGCTTGGCGTAATAGAACCCGTCGTGGCCGCCTTCCTGGGCCAGCAACTGGCGGCCATGAGGCTGCTTGATCCCGGCCTGGATGTCGAGGTCCAGTTCCCGTGCGCCGCTGGTGCGGGCCAGGAAGGCTTCGATGACTTCGGTGTTTTCGGTGGGCAGCGTCGAGCAGGTGGCGTATAGCAGGATGCCGCCGACTTCGAGGGTCGGCCACAACGCGTCCAGCAATTCACCTTGCAGCACGGCCAGGGCGGTGATGTCGTCGGGTTGGCGGGTCAGCTTGATGTCCGGGTGGCGGCGTATCACGCCGGTGGCGGAACACGGCGCGTCCAGCAGGATGCGCTGGAAGGGCTTGCCGTCCCACCAGGTGGCGGTGTCGCGGCCATCGGCGGCGATCAGTTCGGCGCTCAGGCCCAGGCGCGCGAGGTTTTCCCGCACGCGCACCAAGCGCTTGGCTTCCAGGTCGACGGCGACGACGCCGGCCAAGTCTGCTTGCACTTCCATGATGTGGCAGGTTTTGCCGCCGGGGGCGCAGCAGGCGTCCAGCACCCGTTGGCCAGGCGCCAGGTCCAGCAGATCAGCGGCCAGTTGTGCGGCTTCGTCCTGCACGCTGATCCAGCCTTCGGCGAACCCGGGCAGGTTACGGACATCGCCCGGCTCTGTAAGAACGATGCCGTCCTGGCTGTAGACACAGGCCGTAGCTGCTACGCCGGCTTCGCCAAGCAGCGCGAGATACGCATCGCGAGTGTGATGACGGCGATTGACCCGCAGGATCATCGGCGGGTGCGCGTTGTTGGCGGCGCAGATGGCTTCCCATTGCTCGGGCCAGAATGCCTTCAGGGATTTTTGCAGCCAGCGCGGGTGGGCGGTGCGCACCACCGGGTCATGTTCCAGTTCGGCCAGCAGCGCTTCGCTTTCACGCTGGGCGCGGCGTAGCACGGCGTTGAGTAAGGCCTTGGCCCAGGGCTTTTTCAGTTTGTCGGCGCAACCGACGGTTTCGCCGATGGCGGCGTGGGCCGGCACGCGGGTATAGAGCAGTTGATACAGGCCCACCAGCAACAGCGCCTCGACATCGGCATCTGCCGCCTTGAATGGCTTTTGCAGCAGCTTGGCCGCCAGAGCTGACAACCGCGGCTGCCAGCGGGCGGTGCCGAAAGCCAGGTCCTGGGTGAAGCCGCGATCGCGGTCTTCGACTTTATCCAGCTGGGTCGGCAACGAACTGTTGAGGGAAGCCTTGCCGTTGAGTACGGCGGCCAGGGCCTTGGCGGCGGCCAGACGTGGGTTCATTGGGTGTCTACCACTTGGCCGAGGACGATGCCGACGGCAAATTTCTCACGACGGCTGTTGAACAAATCGCTGAAGTTCAGCGCCTTGCCGCCGGGCAGTTGCAGACGGGTCAGGCACAGCGCCTGTTCACCGCACGCTACTAACAGGCCGTCCTTGCTGGCGCCGATGATCTCGCCGGGGGCGCCCTCGCCTTCGGCCAGGGTGGCGGCCAGTACTTTCAAGGCCTCGCCATTGAGGGTGCTGTGGCAGATTGGCCACGGGTTGAAGGCGCGCACCAGGCGCTCCAGCTCAACGGCCGGGCGGCTCCAGTCGATACGGGCTTCGTCCTTGTTCAACTTGTGGGCGTAGGTGGCGAGGCTGTCGTCCTGCACTTCGCCTTGCAGAGTGCTGGCGGCGAGGCCGGCGATGGCCTGGACTACCGCCGGCGGGCCCATTTCGGCGAGGCGATCGTGCAGGCTGCCGCCCGTGTCTTGACCTGTGATCGGGGTGGTGACTTTCAGCAGCATCGGGCCGGTGTCCAGGCCTGCTTCCATGCGCATTACGGTCACACCGCTTTCGGCATCACCGGCTTCAACGGCCCGTTGGATCGGCGCCGCGCCACGCCAGCGAGGCAGCAGCGAGGCGTGGCTGTTGATGCAGCCCAGGCGCGGGATATCCAGCACGGCCTGAGGCAGGATCAAACCATAAGCCACCACCACCAGCAGGTCCGGCTTCAGCGCAGCCAGTTCGGCCTGGGCATCGGCGTTGCGCAGGGTTGGCGGCTGCAACACGACAATGTTGTTTTCCAGCGCCAACTGCTTGACCGGACTCGGCATCAGCTTTTGCCCACGACCGGCCGGGCGATCGGGCTGGGTGTAGACCGCCACGATTTCATACGGGCTGGCGAGCAGGGCCTTGAGGTGTTCGGCGGCGAATTCGGGGGTGCCGGCAAAAACGATGCGCAGTGGCTCGGTCATGGGAAACGTCTCACAAAAGAAAAAGGCTTGCCGGAGCAAGCCTTTGAAAGAAGGGAATCAAGCTTGCTGGCGATGCTTCTTTTCCAGCTTCTTCTTGATCCGGTCGCGTTTAAGCGTGGACAGGTAATCGACAAACAGCTTGCCGTTGAGGTGGTCGCATTCGTGTTGGATGCACACCGCCAGCAGGCCTTCGGCAATCATCTCGAACGGCTTGCCGTCACGGTCCAGGGCCTTGATCTTGACGCGCTGGGGACGGTCGACGTTCTCGTAGAAGTCGGGTACCGACAGGCAGCCTTCCTGATACTGGCCCATTTCGTCGGTCAGGGTTTCGAACTCAGGGTTGATAAACACCAGGGGCTCGCTGCGGTCTTCGGAAAGGTCCATGACCACGACGCGCTGATGCACGTCGACCTGGGTCGCGGCGAGGCCGATACCCGGGGCTTCATACATTGTTTCAAACATGTCATCGACCAACTGACGAACCTTGGCGTCCACTACGGCCACTGGCTTGGCAATGGTGCGCAGGCGTGAGTCCGGAAATTCGAGGATGTTCAAAATAGCCATAAGCGTAATTGCTGCACATGTGAGGTAAAGGCAAGTCGGCGCCGGGGATGGACCCCTGCTGTACCGGTGTAAGTGCCGTGGGAGAACGTCCGAGAGCCGCGAAGGCCAAGGCGTTTCACGCGAATGCACATAATAAAGGAGATTCACCCCATGAGGAAATCGCTACTCGTCTTGCTGCTGTGGGCCCAGGCCGTTGTTGGCCAGGTTCCTGCGAGCTTTCCACAGGCGGGTCAACCGCTGCCGCTTCATACGCAGCAAGCCATCCAGCGCTTTTTACTGCACAACCGCATTCTCGATACGCCCCAGGAACTGGACCACGCTCCCTATATTGTTGCAGCAGATGCCGGCCGAGTATTGGGCGCCAATGGCGAACGTGTTTATGCGCGTGGGGCCCTGGACCCTGCCGTCCAAAGTTACGGGATTTTCCGCCGGGGCCAGGCTTATACCGACCCCGATAGCCAGGAATTGCTGGGCATCAACGCCGACGACATAGGCACCGCACGTTTTGTGACAGCGGGCGACGTCAGCACATTGGGTGTGCAGCGGGTGACCCAGGAGGTGCGTCCCGGGGACCGGTTGCTCGGCCAGCAAGCACCCACGGACCTGGCCAGCCTGGTGGTTCAGTGGCCTGCCCGCGCCATTGCCGGGCACATCATCGACATACCCCGGGGCGTGACGCAGATCGGTGTGCTGGATGCGGTGACGTTGAACAAGGGCCGCCGTGACGGGCTGATGGAAGGTCATTTGCTGGCGGTGGTGAAAGCCGGTGAAACCATTCGGGACAGAGTGACCGGCGCGCCGGTGAAGATGCCTGACGAGCCAGCCGGAACGCTGGTGGTGTTTCGCACCTACGAAAAGCTCAGTTACGGCCTGGTGCTCAGCGCGTCCCGTTCCCTCGCGGTAATGGACCGTTTTGAGGTGCCTGATTGAAGGCAATAATTAGGTTGCTAAATAAGTTACCAACAGAGTTATCCACAGCTTGTTCCGATCAAGGACGATCAAATGTTACCGACGAATAACCGCGAAATTTCCCCGGCAGAGCTGGAAGCCCGACTACGCTTGCACAGGCTGCCGGAACTGGGTCCCAAAGGTTTTCAAAAGCTCATCGAGGCGTTTGGTTCTGCGTCAAAAGCCATCAGCGCGCCGGCGAGTGCCTGGCGTTCACTGGGACTCAAGGTGGCCAGCGCCGACGCCCGGCGCAGTGAGGAAGTACGTGATGGTGCCAGTGCGGCACTGGCCTGGCTGGAGCGTCCGGCCCAGCATTTGCTGATGTGGGACCAGCCCGACTACCCGGCGCTGCTGGCAGAATTGGATGACGCACCCCCGCTATTATTCGTCGCCGGCAACCCGGCGATTCTGGAAAAACCGCAACTGGCGATGGTCGGTAGCCGTCGTGCCTCCAGGCCAGGAATGGACACCGCCGCCGCGTTTTCCCGCAGCCTGGCCAGTGCCGGTTTTGTCATCACCAGCGGCCTTGCCCTGGGTATCGATGGCGCTGCTCACCAGGCGGCTTTGGATGTTGGTGGACATACAATCGGCGTGCTGGGCACCGGGCTCGAAAACTTTTATCCACAGCGCCACCGACGCTTGGCCGAAGCGATGATTGCCCAAGGCAGCGCCGTGGTTTCCGAGTTTCCGTTGGACGCCCCGCCCCAGGCCGGCAACTTCCCGCGGCGTAACCGCATAATCAGCGGCCTGTCCCTTGGAGTGCTGGTAGTGGAAGCCAGCATGGCCAGCGGTTCGCTGATCACCGCACGCCTGGCGGCGGAACAAGGCCGCGAGGTATACGCCATCCCCGGCTCGATCCATCACCCCGGAGCCAAAGGTTGCCATCAACTGATCCGCGATGGGGCGGTGCTGGTGGAAACCATTGAACACATCCTCGAAAACCTGCGCGGCTGGCAGGCACTTTCCCGGCCGGCGCCGATTGCGGTCACTCACCCGCTGGTGGCGCTGTTGCACGCGGCGCCCCACACCAGTGAAGCCTTGGCGATCGCCAGCGGAAGGGCCTTGTCCGAGGTGCTGGCCAGCCTGACGGAACTCGAGCTGGAAGGCCGGGTAATCTGCGAAAGTGGGCGCTGGTTTGCGCGCGGCTAGGTTTTGTAACGAAGATCGGTAAACTGCGCAGAGCTTTAGTCCGGAGAGTGAGCAATGGTCAACAGGTGGCGTGTGCGAGAAGCCGCACGAGAAATTCGCGCAGGCGCGGTGATTGCCTATCCAACCGAGGCGGTCTGGGGCCTGGGCTGTGACCCTTGGAACGAAGAGGCTGTGGATCGGTTGCTGGCGATCAAGGGCCGGTCTGTGGATAAGGGGCTGATCCTGATTGCTGACAACATCCGTCAGTTCGATTTTCTCTTCGAAGACTTTCCTGATGAGTGGATGGACCGCATGGCCAGTACCTGGCCTGGCCCGAATACGTGGCTGGTGCCCCATCAGGATTTGTTGCCCGAGTGGATTACCGGTGTGCATGACACGGTGGCGCTACGGGTGACTGATCATCCGCAGGTGCGGGATCTGTGCTCGCTGGTCGGGCCGCTGATTTCCACCTCGGCCAACCCACAGGGCCGCCCGGCGGCGCGCACGCGGATTCGTGTGGAGCAGTATTTCCGTGGGCAGGTGGATCTGGTGTTGGGCGGGAATCTGGGTGGGCGCAAGAACCCGAGTTTGATTCGGGATCTGGCGACGGGCGAGGTTGTGCGGCCTTCCTGAGACCGAGTCGCCTTCATTCGCGAGCAAGCCCGCTCCCACATTTGACCGAGTCCAATTTTTGGAACGCGGACAAATGTGGGAGCGGGCTTGCTCGCGAAGAGGCCCTCAAAGCCGCTGAAAATCCAACGCCCTAAGGCAGCAGAATGGTCGACCCAGTCGTCCGCCGCGCCGACAACTCAATCTGCGCCTTCGCCGCATCTCCCAACGAAAACCGCTGATTAATATCAATCTGCAACTTGCCACTGATGATCATCGAAAACAGATCATCCGCCATCGCCTGCAGGTTTTCCGGGTTGTTGGCATAGGTCGCCAAAGTCGGCCGGGTGACATACAGCGAGCCCTTGGCCGCCAGAATCCCCAGGTTAACCCCATCCACAGCGCCCGACGCATTCCCAAAACTCACCACCAACCCGCGGGGTGCCACGCTGTCCAGCGAGGTAAGCCAAGTGTCCTTGCCTACGCCGTCGTACACCACCGGGCATTTCTTGCCGTCAGTCAGTTCCAGCACGCGCTGTGCGACGTTTTCCTTGCTGTAGTCGATGGTTTCCCAGGCACCGAGGGATTTTGCCAGCGCTGCCTTTTCCGGCGAACTGACGGTACCGATCAGCTTAACGCCCAAGGCCTTGGCCCATTGGCACGCCAGCGAGCCCACACCACCGGCAGCGGCGTGAAACAGGATGGTTTCGCCGCCCTTCAACTCATAGGTCTGACGCAGCAGGTACTGCACGGTCAGGCCCTTGAGCATCGCGCCAGCGGCCTGTTCGAAGCTGATGTCGTCTGGCAGGTGCACCAGGTTGGCAGCCGGCAACACATGCAATTCGCTGTAGGCACCCAGCGGGCCGCTGCCGTAGGCCACGCGATCACCAACCTTGAACTGAGTGACTTCGCTGCCCACCGCATCAACCACGCCAGCGCCTTCCGCGCCCAGACCCGACGGCAAGGCCGGTGGCGCATACAGGCCGCTGCGGAAATAGGTGTCGATGAAGTTCAGGCCTATGGCCTTGTTCTGCACACGAACCTGCTGCGGGCCGGGTTCTGCCGGGGTGTAGTCCACATACTCAAGTACTTCGGGGCCGCCATGGGCACGGAACTGGATACGTTTGGCCATCTGCACTCTCCTCAAGTCAATTTCGCGTAGCCCCCTATCGGACTCCTAAGCTTGATCTTCGTCAACTGCGGCAATACGGGGTGCAGTGGTATCCTGTGCGCCCATTTGCCGCCGACGCCCAATGGCCTCGCGTAGCTTTGCCCGATTCAAGGTGATGTCATGACTACCCGCACCGAGGCTGTCAAAGCCTACCTGCTCGACCTGCAAGACCGTATTTGCAGCGCCCTGGAAACCTTTGAGACGGACACTCGCTTTATCGAAGACGCCTGGACCCGGCCGGCCGGCGGCGGTGGTCGCACCCGTGTGATCGAAAACGGTTCGGTGATCGAGAAAGGCGGCGTTAACTTTTCCCACGTGTTTGGCAGCGGCCTCCCACCTTCCGCCAGTGCCCATCGCCCGGAATTGGCCGGTCGCGGTTTTGAAGCCCTCGGCGTGTCGCTGGTGATCCACCCGCACAACCCGCATGTGCCGACTTCCCACGCCAACGTACGGTTTTTCATCGCTGAAAAAGAAGGCGAAGAGCCGGTGTGGTGGTTCGGTGGCGGTTTCGACCTGACGCCCTACTACGGCAACGAAGAAGACTGCATCCACTGGCACCGCGTCGCCGAACAGGCCTGCGCGCCGTTTGGCCCGGACGTGTACTCGCGCTACAAGGCCTGGTGCGACACCTACTTCCACATCAAGCACCGCAACGAACCCCGGGGCATCGGCGGTTTGTTCTTCGATGATTTGAACGAGTGGGACTTCGACACCAGCTTCGCCTTCATGCGCGCCATCGGCGACGCCTACATCGACGCCTACCTGCCGATCGTCCAGCGCCGCAAGGCCATGGCCTATACCGAGCAGCAGCGCGAGTTCCAGGAATTCCGCCGTGGCCGCTACGTCGAGTTCAACCTGGTCTACGACCGTGGCACCCTGTTTGGCCTGCAATCCGGCGGGCGCACCGAGTCGATCCTGATGTCGCTGCCACCGCAAGTGCGTTGGAGCTACGACTGGAAGGCCGCGCCTGAAAGCGAAGAAGCACGTCTTACCGATTACTTCCTGCAAGACCGCGACTGGCTGGGCGTGCTGCCCAAGGCGGCGGTCTGATGGATCGTTATGTCGTCTTCGGCAACCCCATTGGCCACAGCAAGTCGCCGCTGATTCACCGCCTGTTCGCCGAACAAACCGGTGAGCAACTGGACTACAGCACCTTGCTCGCGCCGCTGGAGGATTTCACTGGCTGTGCCCGCGAGTTTTTCCAGCAAGGCCGTGGTGCCAACGTCACCGTGCCGTTCAAGGAAGAGGCCTATCGCCTGGCCAACACCCTCACCGAGCGCGCGCAATGTGCCGGCGCGGTGAATACCCTGAGCAAACTCGCCGATGGCAGCTTGTTGGGAGACAACACCGACGGCGCCGGCCTGGTGCGGGATTTGACGGTGAATGCCGGGTTCAGCCTGCAAGGTAAACGCATCCTGCTGCTGGGTGCTGGCGGTGCCGTGCGCGGTGCGCTGGAACCATTACTGGCAGAGCAACCGGCGTCGCTGATCATCGCCAACCGCACCGTAGAAAAAGCCGAACTGCTCGCCGAACTGTTCGACGACCTCGGCCCGGTGTCCGCCAGCGGTTTCGACTGGCTGCGTGAGCCGGTGGACCTGATCATCAACGCCACGTCCGCTAGCCTGTCAGGCGATGTACCGCCGATTGCCGGCAGCCTCGTTGAGCCGGGCAAGACCTTTTGCTACGACATGATGTACGCCAAGGAGCCAACGGCGTTTTGCCGTTGGGCCAATGATCAGGGCGCCGCGGTAGCGATGGATGGCCTGGGGATGCTGGTGGAACAGGCCGCGGAAGCGTTCTTCCTGTGGCGCGGTGTACGCCCGGATTCGGCCCCGGTTTTAGCTGAACTGCGTCGGCAACTGGCCTGATGCAAATCTAAATGTGGGAGCGGGCTTGCTCGCGAATGCGGTGTGACAGTCGCCGTATGTATCGACTGGTCCACCGCATTGGCGAGCAAGTCGAATCGTCGCACCGCCGCTCCCACAGTTTTAACCGTGTTCAGTCTTCAAACTGGATGGGACATTTATCGGCCCCTTCCAGTTTCTTCAACTCTTCCACCACCTGCGGCCGGGCCTTGCGCAACGCCAGGCTGCGCCCCAATCCATTCAATCGGCGCGCCTCCTGGTGCAGCATCTCCACCCCGGAATAGTCGATAAAGTTAATCTGCTGCGCCTCGATCACCACCCGCTGGCCGTGCAGGCTTTGCAGCCGAACCTGCAGGTAATGGCTGGCGCCGAAAAAGATCGAGCCGCCGACCCGCAGCACATCGTCCTCACCGTCACGCCATTGTTGGACTCGCGGCTGCGAGGTGCGCTTGAGATAGAAAAACAGCGACGCCAGCACACCCGCATAAATCGCCGTCTGCAATTCCAGCAGCAGCGTGGCGATGCAGGTCAGGCTCATCACCACGAACTCTGCGCGGCTGACCCGGAACAGCGCCCGAATACCGCGATGGTCCACTAACCCCCAGCAAATCAGCAGGATGCTCGCGGCCATGCTCGGGATCGGGATATGGGCGATCAGTGCCGCGCCGAACAGCGCAAACAGCGCCACCCACAGCGCAGAAAACACCCCTGCCAGCGGCGAACAGGCGCCTGCTTCATAGCTCAGGCCCGAACGGGTGAAGGAACCTGCCGACAAGTACCCGGAGAAAAATCCGCCGACGATGTTGGATAAACCCTGCGCACGCACTTCCTGATTCGCATCGAGCAATTGCTGGGAGCGGGCCGACAGCGAGCGCGCAATCGACAGGCTGGTCACCAGCCCGAGCATGCCCACCGCCACGGCACTCGGCAGGAGGCGCAGAACCATGTCCAAGTCCATCGGCAGCGGGCTGAAGGGCGGCAGTTTGCCGACAAATGAACTGACCAACGCCACCTGCCCGAACATCGCCGGCCATAGCCATGGGATGAGGCTGCCCAAGGCCAACGCGATCAACAGTGTGGGCCAGCGCGGCACCCACAGTTTCAGCAGCGCCCCCACCAGCAAGGTGCCGAGCCCGAGCATCAGTGAAGGATGATTCCATTCCCCTGCATGGTTGATCAGCGCCAGCAGGCTGTTGATCGCCGTGGCCTGGCTGGGCAGGTCAAGCCCCAGTAGATTGGGCAGTTGCCCCAGGGCGATCACCACCGCCGCACCGAGGGTGAAGCCGAGTACCACTGAGTGCGAGACGAAATTCACCAGGGCACCGAAGCGCAGCATGCCCAGCAGCCATTGGAAGACGCCGGCCAGGAAGGTCAGCAACAGGATGAGCGTGATGTAGTCCTGGGAACCGGGCACGGCCAGCGGGCTGACGCTGGCGTACAGCACGATGGAAATCGCGGCCGTAGGACCGCAGATCAGGTGCCAGGAAGAGCCCCACAAGCAGGCGATCAATACCGGAAGGATTGCGGCGTACAGGCCGTATTCCGGTGGGAGACCGGCGATCAGTGCGTAGGCAATGGATTGCGGTAATGCCAGGACTGCACCGCTCAGGCCGACGATCGCATCTCGCCCGACGCTGGCGCGGGTTTGGCGCGGTAGCCAGCTGAGGAAGGGGA
This sequence comes from Pseudomonas sp. SED1, assembly GCF_034044025.1. NCBI lineage: Bacteria > Pseudomonadati > Pseudomonadota > Gammaproteobacteria > Pseudomonadales > Pseudomonadaceae > Pseudomonas > Pseudomonas sp. SED1. The sequence goes on along the minus strand of NZ_JAXCIS010000177.1, from coordinate 8,452 downwards.
AGAGTGTATGGCGGTTGGGCCAGGGCATTGGAAACTCGGTTGAAAAGGTTTGAATCAGAGTATCAGGCTCATGATGATCGTTCCCACGCTCTGCGTGGGAATGCCGTCTTGGACGCTCTGCGTCCGCTCCTGAGTCGTGACGCGGAGCGTCACCGGATGCGTTCCCACGCAGAGCGTGGGAACGATCAGTGCATCAGAGTTTGGCTTTTACGGCAGCCAGCGCATCCTGGCCATCGACGGTTTTAACCCCGTCCAGCCACTTGTCCAGCACCGCCGGATTTGCCTTGATCCAGGCCTTCGCCGCATCAGCGTTGCTCACCTTCTTGTTCACCACCTCTGCCATGATGGCGTTCTCCATCTCCTGGGTGAAACTCAGGTTGGTCAGCAATTTCCCGACATTCGGGCAGGCCTGCGCATAACCCTTGCGGGTCAACGTATACACGCTGCCGGTGTCACCAAAGTACTTCTCCCCACCCTTGAGGTAATGCATCTTCAGTTGCACGTTCATCGGGTGCGGCGTCCAGCCGAGGAAGGTCACGAACTTCTGCTTCTTCACCGCCCGGGACACTTCGGCCAGCATCGCCTGTTCACTGGACTCGATCAGCTTCCACTGGCCCAGGTCGAAGTCGTTTTTCTTGATGATTTCCTGCAACGAGATGTTCGCCGGCGCACCCGAACCGATGCCATAGATCTTCTTGTCGAACTTGTCGGCAAACTTGTTCAGGTCGGCAAAATCATGCACCCCGGCGTCCCACACGTAGTCCGGCACGGCGAGGGTGAACTCGGTGCCGTCGAGGTTCTTCGCCAGTTGCACCACATCGCCATTGGCCACGAACTTGTCGTAGAAGCCCTGCTGCGCCGGCATCCAGTTACCCAGGAACACATCCACCTGGCCGTCCTTGAGCCCGCCAAAGGTGATCGGCACCGCAAGGGTGTCGACCTTGGCCTTGTAGCCCATGCCGTTCAACAGGAAACCGGTAATGGCATTGGTGGCGGCGATATCGCTCCAGCCCGGATCGGCCATCTTCACGGTGTCGCAGCTTGAGTCCGCGTAGGCACCGGCACTGCTCAATGCCAGCAGCGCAACGCTCAACACGGTGGATAACTTTTGCATGGCCTTCCCCTCAGTTTTATTGGTTTTGGCAGGGTTGTGGAAAACGTGCCTTGCGCTCCAGATCGTCGAGGTCGATATGGTTGCGCATGTATTGCTGACTGGCGTCTACCAGTGGCTGGTGGTCCCAGCTCTTCAGCTTGCCCTGGGTCAGCGCCTCGAATACCAGGCGGCGACGGCGTTGGCTGGCGAGCACCTGCTGGTGGATCGCCGGGATGTCCCATTTGGCCCGCGCCTCACTCAAAAACGCCTCGAACAGTGGCCGGTGTTCCGGTGACTGGCTGAGTTCTTCCCGCTCGTGCGGGTCGTTGTGCACATCGAACAATAGGCAAGGATCGTCCTCGCTGTAGATGAACTTGTAAGCGCCACGGCGAATCATCATCAGCGGGCTGATGGTGCCCTCGGCCATGTATTCGCCGAACACTTCGTCGTGCCCGCCCTGCCCTTGCAAGTGCGAGACCAGCGAGCGGCCGTCCAGTGGCAGGTTGGCGTCGAGTTGGCCGCCTGCCAGTTCCACCAGGGTCGGCAGCAGGTCGGCGGTGGACACGGCAGCCGTCACGCGGCTCGCCGCAAACTGCCCCGGCGCGCTGATCAGCAGCGGCACCCGGGCGGCCATTTCAAACCAGTGCATTTTGTACCAGAGCCCGCGCTCGCCGAGCATGTCGCCGTGGTCGCCGGAGAAGATGATGATGGTGTCGTCGGCCAGGCCCGTGTCTTCCAGGGTTTGCAGCAGCTTGCCGACGTTGCTGTCGATGTAGCTGCACGCACCGAAGTAGGCCCTGCGCGCATCGCGGATCTTGTTCACCGGCAGCGGCTTGTCCCACAGGTCATAGACCTTGAGCAGGCGTTGGGAGTGAGGGTCGAGATCTGCTTGTGGCGGCGTTGTAGGCAACGGGATGTCGTTGTCGTCGTACAGGTCCCAGAACGGTTTGGGAATGGTGTACGGGTCGTGTGGGTGCGTCATCGACACGGTCAGGCAGAACGGCTGGTCGCCATCCTCGCGGATATGGTCGAACAGGTACTGCTGGGCCTTGAACACCACCTCTTCGTCGAAATCCAGCTGGTTGGTGCGCACGCACGGCCCGGCTTGCAGCACCGACGCCATGTTGTGGTACCAGGTGGGACGCACGTCCGGCTCATCCCAGTTCACCGCCCAGCCATAGTCGGCGGGGTAGATGTCACTGGTCAGGCGTTCTTCATAACCGTGGAGCTGGTCGGGGCCGCAAAAATGCATCTTGCCCGACAGCGCCGTGCGGTAGCCGAGGCGACGCAGGTAGTGGGCATAGGTCGGCACGTCGGCGGGGAAATCGGCTGCGTTGTCGTAGGCGCCGATCTTGCTCGGCAACTGGCCACTCACCAGGGTAAAGCGCGATGGCGCACACAGCGGGCTGTTGCAGTAAGCGGCGTCGAACACCACGCCCTCAGCGGCGAGGCGGCTCAAGTTCGGCAGTTTGATAGGCGAAGGACCGTAGAACGGAAGCATCGGCGCGGCCATTTGATCGGCCATGATAAAAAGAATGTTCTTGCGCTTCATGGTTTCGCGGCATTCCATAGTCAACGTTTATGCGAATGAGCATGCAGGCCATGGAAATCGTGGTAAAGCCCATGAGAAGCAATGTCTAGGATAAGCACAGCTTATGTATGAATCCCTCGGTCACCTGTCACTCGACCTGCTGCGCGCGTTTGAAGCGGCGGCTCGCCAACGCAGCTTTACGGCGGCGGCGATGGAGTTGGGCACCACCCAGCCGGCCATCAGCCAGCAGATCAAGCGCCTGGAAGAACAGCTGAAGGTGCGCCTGTTTGATCGCATTTACCGTGGCATTGAACTGACCGACGCGGGCGGCCTGTTGTTCGAGCAGGTGCAGGCCGGTTTGCAGAGCATCAACCAGGGGCTGAGTGAGATTGCCGAGCAGGACCAGCACGAAGTCCTGCAGGTGGCGACCGACTTTGCGTTCGCCGCTTATTGGCTGATGCCGCGCCTGCATCGTTTCCACGAGGCGAACCCGCAGGTGGACGTGAGCCTGGTCACCAGCGAGCGCAATCACGCCGCGTTGCGCAGCGATATCGATGTGGCGGTGTTATTCGGCGACGGCCGTTTCAAACAGGGCGACAGCCTGTGGCTGTTCAACGAGGAAGTGTTCCCGGTGTGCAGCCCGCAGTTGCTTCAGGACCGCACCGCGCCGCTGCCGGTGCAGAGCCTGCTGGAGTTTCCCTTGCTGCACCTGCGCCAGCAAAACAACAACCAGTGGTTCGACTGGAGCGGCGTGTTTCGCGAGCTGGGCATCAACACGGCGCCCACCCCGGGCCAACTGCGTTTCGACAATTACACGCTGTTGATCCAGGCCGCGATCGCCGGCCAGGGCGTGGCCATCGGCTGGCGCCACCTTGTGGATAACTTGCTCGAGCAAAAGTGGCTGTGCCGGCCGATTGGCGACACCGTGATCTCACGCTTCGGCTATTACGTGGTGCTGCCCCAGCGCAAACGTCGCAGCCAATTGATCGAACGTTTCGTCGACTGGCTGATGGCCGAACAAGCCAGCAGCGCACAATCACTGACCGGTCTGGCCCTGCCGTCCATTGCGGTCTAGGATTTGCCGATCATTGAGCCCGGAGCCTGTCATGCAACGTATCAAGGGCTACCACGCCCACATTTACTTCGACGCCAACACCATCGACCAGGCGCGCAGACTCTGCGAGGACGCCGCGCAAATGTTCCCGCTGCGCATGGGACGGGTGCATGAGCGCCCGGTAGGCCCGCACCCGGACTGGAGCTGCCAGCTGGCGTTCGAGCCTGAATACATCGGCGTCGTGCTGCCGTGGCTGGCCCTTAACCGCAACGGCCTGGTGGTGTTCCTGCACCCCACCACCGGCGATGACCTCAAGGACCACACCGAACACGCTATCTGGATGGGGGCGATGCGCGCGTTGGACCTGTCGATATTCTAAGTTTGCATATTCCCTATATATGGGACTGATATTTATATATTGAGACTTTGCCGGTCTTGGGTTTATATTCGCCTCATCCGCTCAGAACACTCAGGTGAAGCGATGCAGGCGCAATTGATCGCGCTCGATTGGGGAACCAGTTCCCTTCGTGCTTACAAGCTCGGCCCGGCAGGCGTCGTAATCGAACGACGCGCCCTGGCGTCGGGGATCATGCACTTGCCCACCGAACCCCGGGACATTGCCGGTGTTCGCTGCAGCAATGGCTTCGAGCTGGCATTCGATGCGGCCTGCGGTGACTGGCTCGATGCCCAGCCCGGCCTTCCGGTCATCGCCTGCGGCATGGTCGGCAGCGCCCAGGGCTGGAGCGAAGCGGCTTACCGCGATACCCCGGCGGATGTATCCACCCTTGGCCAGGCGCTGCATGTCGTGCGCAGCCTGCGGGGCACAGCGGTGCACATCGTGCCCGGCGTGATTCAACGCGGCGCGTTGCCCAATGTGATGCGCGGCGAAGAAACCCAGGTGCTTGGCGTGCTGCAAAGCGTGTCCGCCACTACCGGGAGCGACGTACTGATCGGCCTGCCGGGCAGCCATTCCAAGTGGGTGGAGGTGGTGGAAGGCTGCATCACCCACTTCGACACCTTCATGACCGGCGAGCTGTTCGCCGTGCTCAGCCAACACAGTATTTTGGGGCGCACCCAGCGCCCTTCCGAAGCGTTCCAGGCGGCGGCTTTTGATCGCGGCGTGCAGGTGGCGCTGTCGGTAGACGGCCAAGCCGGGCTGCTGTCGAACTTGTTCAGCGCCCGCACCTTGGGATTGACCGGTGAGCTGGCGCCCGACGAGCAGCCCGACTATTTGTCCGGCCTGATGATCGGCCACGAACTCAAGGGCCTGCGCACCCGCCAGCCTGCCCAGCAGCGCGACATCGTTCTGGTGGGCGCTCCCCAACTCTGCACCCGCTACCAGCGTGCACTCCAACTCTGTGGCTTCCCCCGCGTGACCCTGGCACAGGAGGCTACCGAGCGTGGCCTTTGGCAGCTGGCCATGGCGGCGGGGCTGCTGCCTGCAACCTGACGAGAGGCTCGACATGCTCAAGCAAGCACTGACACACAACGGTTTGATCGCGATCCTGCGCGGCCTGCGACCGGAGGAGGCGTTGGCGATCGGCGAGGTGTTGTACACCGCAGGCTTCAGGGTGATCGAAGTGCCGCTCAACTCACCGGACCCTTATTCCAGCATCCGCATTCTGCGGGACAGCCTGCCCGCCGATTGCCTGATCGGCGCCGGCACCGTGCTGACCCCGGAACAGGTTGATCAAGTAAAAGCTGCCGGCGGCCAAGTGATCGTCATGCCCCACAGCGATGCCAAGGTGTTGCGTGCCGCCAAGGCCGCGGGCCTGTATCTGTCGCCAGGTGTGGCCACGCCCACCGAAGCCTTTGCCGCGCTGGCCGAAGGCGCCGACGTGCTGAAGCTTTTCCCCGCCGAGCAAATGGGCCCGGCCGTGGTCAAGGCCTGGCTCGCGGTACTGCCCGCGGGCACGGTGTTGCTGCCGGTGGGCGGCATTACTCCGGACAACATGCAGGTATTTTTCGACGCGGGCGTCAAAGGCTTCGGCCTGGGTTCCGGGTTGTTCAAGCCGGGCATGAGCGTCGCCCAAGTGGCGAGCAACGCCCAGGCCTACGTCGCGGCCTGGCACGCCTTGGGCTGATCAGCGTTCTCCATCTACAAGAGAGATAAGAAGATGAAAATCACCAAACTGACCACCTTCATCGTCCCGCCGCGCTGGTGCTTCCTCAAGGTTGAAACCGACCAGGGTGTGACCGGTTGGGGCGAACCTGTGGTTGAGGGCCGAGCCCACACCGTGGCTGCCGCCGTCGAAGAACTGTCCGACTACTTGATCGGCAAAGACCCACGCAATATCGAAGACATCTGGACGGTGCTCTACCGCGGCGGTTTCTACCGTGGCGGCGCGATCCATATGAGCGCCCTCGCCGGTATCGACCAGGCGCTGTGGGACATCAAGGGCAAGGCGCTCGGCGTATCGGTCAGCGACTTGCTGGGTGGCCAGGTGCGCGACAAGATCCGCGTGTATTCGTGGATTGGTGGCGACCGCCCGGCCGACACTGCCCGCGCCGCCAAGGAAGCCGTGGCCCGTGGTTTTACCGCGGTAAAAATGAACGGCACCGAAGAGCTGCAATTTCTCGACAGCTTCGAAAAAGTCGACCAGGCCCTGGCCAATGTCGCCGCCGTGCGGGATGCGGTCGGCCCGAACGTCGGCATCGGCGTCGACTTCCATGGCCGGGTGCACAAGCCCATGGCCAAGGTGCTGATGAAGGAGCTCGATCCCTACAAACTGATGTTCATCGAAGAGCCGGTGCTCAGCGAAAACTACGAAGCGCTGAAAGAGCTGGCGCCGCTCACCAGCACCCCGATTGCCCTTGGCGAGCGCCTGTTCTCGCGCTGGGACTTCAAGCGCGTGCTCAGCGAAGGTTACGTCGACATCATCCAGCCGGATGCTTCCCACGCCGGCGGTATCACCGAAACCCGCAAGATCGCCAACATGGCCGAAGCCTACGACGTGGCCCTTGCCCTGCACTGCCCGCTCGGCCCGATTGCCCTGGCGGCGTGCCTGCAACTGGATGCGGTTTGCTACAACGCGTTCATCCAGGAACAGAGCCTGGGCATTCACTACAACGAGAGCAACGACCTGCTGGATTACGTGCGCGATCCGGGGGTTTTCGACTACGACCAGGGCTTTGTGAAAATCCCCAATGGGCCAGGCCTGGGCATCGAGATCAACGAGGAATACGTGATTGAGCGCGCGGCCATCGGGCATCGCTGGCGCAACCCGATCTGGCGTCATGCCGATGGCAGTTTTGCGGAGTGGTAAACACCGCGAATTTGAGGTGAAAACCCGATCAATGTGGGAGCGGGCTTGCTCGCGAAGGCGGAGTGTCAGTCAACACATCCGCTGCTGGTAGACCGCTTTCGCGAGCAAGCCCGCTCCCACATTTGATCCGGTTCATTCAGTAAGACCTGTCCTCAATAACCATAAGAAGAGGCAACCCCCATGCAATCCGAGTCCTTCACCGGGCAGGCTTCTTTAGTCACGCCCAGCCGAAAGCGCTACTTCATCATGGTGCTGCTGTTCATCACGGTAGTGATCAATTACCTGGACCGCAGCAACCTGTCGATTGCCGCCCCGGCCCTGACCAGCGAGTTGGGGATCGACCCGGTGCATGTCGGGCTGATTTTCTCCGCGTTCGGCTGAACCTACGCTGCCATGCAAATCCCCGGCGGCTGGCTGGTGGACCGGGTGCCGCCGCGCATTCTCTACAGTGTCGCCCTGCTGCTGTGGTCGATCGCCACCGTGATGCTCGGCTTTGCCGCCAGCTTCATCGCGCTGTTCGTGTTGCGCATGGCGGTCGGTGCCCTGGAAGCCCCGGCCTACCCGATCAACAGCCGTGTGGTCACCACCTGGTTTCCCGAGCGTGAGCGGGCCACGGCGATTGGCTTTTACACCTCCGGGCAGTTTGTCGGGTTGGCGTTTCTCACGCCGGTGCTGGCTTGGCTGCAACACGCTTTTGGCTGGCACATGGTGTTTGTCGCCACCGGCGGCGTGGGCATTCTGTGGGCGTTGATCTGGTACGCGGTGTACCGCGAACCACGGGATTTCAAGGGCGCGAATGCGGCGGAAATCGAGCTGATCCGCAAAGGCGGCGGGTTGGTGGATATCCAGGCACAAGCGGCCAAGGCGCCGTTCAGTTGGGTCGACCTTGGCATCGTACTGAGCAAGCAAAAGTTGTGGGGTATCTACCTGGGGCAGTTCTGCCTGAACTCCACGCTGTGGTTTTTCCTGACGTGGTTTCCGACCTACCTGGTGAAATATCGCGGCATGGACTTCATCAAGTCCGGCCTGCTGGCTTCACTGCCGTTTCTGGCGGCGTTTGTCGGGGTGCTGTGTTCGGGGTTGTTTTCCGACTGGCTGATTCGACGGGGGACGTCGGTAGGGTTCGCGCGCAAGTTGCCGATCATTGGCGGGCTGTTGATTTCCACAGCGATCATCGGCGCCAACTTTGTTGACTCCACGGCATGGGTGATTGCGTTTCTGGCGGTGGCGTTTTTCGGCAATGGCCTGGCGTCGATCACCTGGTCATTGGTGTCGACCCTGGCGCCGTCAAGGCTGTTGGGGCTGACGGGCGGGGTGTTCAATTTCATCGGCAATCTGTCGGCGATTACCACGCCGATTGTGATTGGCTTTCTGGCCACCGGGGATTCGTTTGCACCGGCGATTACGTATATCGCGGTGTTGGCGTTGCTGGGGGCGTTGTCCTACATCTTGTTGGTCGGCAAGGTCGAGCGCATAGAACTGTAGGAGCGAGCTTGCTCGCGAAAAAC